>NZ_LKKW01000002.1 GCF_001891165.1 Streptobacillus ratti
TTTTGTAGTAGAAACACTTAGATTTATAAAAATTTTCACATATATTTCATAGATTACAAATTGCTTTTAGGCAATATATATGTTATGATAAATAATAACAAAAAAGAAAGGAGATGTATGATAAAACTATATCATACAAATTTTTATGTTTAAATTTATTAAGAGATTTTTTATATATACTATAAAAAAAATATATTCTTTTTTTATATACATTACTTTACTAATATTATTGATAAGTACAATAATGGCTGGAATGTTTAATAAAGAGGTAATAAATGAAGATTATACCAATGTGTTAATTTCAGATATATTCATTCCAAGTGATGATAAATTCACAAATTCTATAAAATATATAGATGGTAAAAATATTACATTTTCAGAAGTATATAATTCACTTAACATTATTTCTGGTGATGATAAGGTCCAAAAAATATTTATTGATTTAGATAATACAGCTTTTTCAGCTTCACAATTAGAGGAATTAGAACCTGTATTTAATAAAATAAAATTGGCTAATAAAAAAATATATGCTTATGGTAGTGAAATAAATAATACAAACTATAGTCTTGCTACTTATGCTGATGAAATTATTATTCCAGAAACACAAAATGCAGATATCAATTTAACTGGATATTCAAATAAGAATATGTATTATAAAGAGCTGTTTGATAAATATGGATTTAAAATGGAAGTAATACATGTTGGAAGTCATAAAAGCTTTGGACAAAATTACAAAAGAAATAGTATAAGTGAAGAAGAAAAAGAAACTATTACTAGAATACTTGATAAAAGATTAAATTTATTCATAGAAAAAAATGCTAATGCGAGAAAAATTAAACCAGAAATATTTAAAGAAAAATTATTAAATGGTGAATACGCATATATTAGTCCTGAAAAAGCAAGAGATTTAGATTTAGTAGATAAAATAATGTTCTATGAAGATTTAGCAGAAAAAATTGAATTAAGAAATGATAATACTATATCTTTAGAAGATTATTCTAAAAAGAAAATAAAAGAAATTAATACTAGTTCTAATAAAATAGCCGTAATTTATCTTGACGGAGAAATTACTGAACAAAGTAATTCATCAGCACCATATATTTCTTACAGTAATTTTGAACAAAAATTTGAAAAAGCTGAAAAAATAAATGGGTTAAAAGGTATAGTAATAAGGGTTAATTCTCCAGGAGGTTCTGCTATAGAGGCTAAACAGATATATAATAAGATAAGAAAATCAGAAGTTCCTGTATATATATCTATTGGAAATATTGCTGCAAGTGGTGGTTACTACATATCTAGTGCTGGAAATAAGGTATTTATAAACCCATCATCTTTAACTGGATCTATAGGTGTTGTTTCAATAATACCTAAATTTTCAGGTGCTTTAAATAAATTAGGTATAAATATAGATGGTGTAGAAAAAGGAAAATACACTAATTTACTAAGCCCTTATAAAGAATTAACAGATGAAGAAAGAAATATTTATCAAAGAAAACTTAATGATGTTTATTCTGAATTTAAAAATGATATATTGAAAAATAATAGTAAATTAACTCCAGAATCTTTAGAAGAAATTGCACAAGGAAAAGTTTGGTTAGGTAGTGAAGCAATAAAATTAAATTTAGTTGATGAATTTGGTGGACTTCAAGATACAATAAATGCACTTCAAAAAGATTTAGAGCTTGATAACAACTATAACATAGTTAATATATATTCAGAAAAAAATTATGAAGATGTGTTTTCTATGTTTGACAACTTATTAATTAAACTTAAACTAAAAAATAAGAAGATTTTAGTTTTAAATGAATTAGAAGAAAAAATACAATTTATAATAAATCAAAAAGGTAAGGCTATGTATTATTCTGATATTTTACCTTTTGAATTTTAAAGGGAGATGAATGAATTGAGTATCTTAGATAACTTAAATACACAGCAAAAACAAGCTGCAAAGTTAGTTGAGGGACAAACCTTAATACTAGCTGGTGCAGGAAGTGGAAAAACAAGAACACTAACATTTAAAATTGCATATATGATAAAAGAAAAAAATATTAACCCTAGAAATATTCTAGCATTAACATTTACAAATAAGGCTGCAAAAGAAATGAAAGAAAGAGTTGAAACATTAGTTGGAGATAATAATGATGTATTAATCTCTACTTTTCACTCTTTTGCTGTAAGATTATTAAGAACTTATTCTGAAAGAATAGGATATACAACTAATTTTAATATTTATGATAATAATGATCAAAAATCTATAATAAAAAAGATTTTAAAAATCCAAGGACTTGATAAAAAATATAAGGAAAGTCAAATTATTTCAAAAATAAGTAGACTTAAAGAATTAGGTTTAAACTATACTAATCTTGGACAAGAATTAGATATGAACTTACCTTTCAACAGAGAATTTAAAGAAATATTTAGAGAATATCAAGAAAAACTTGAAAGAAGTAATGCAATGGATTTTTCTGATTTATTAGTTAATGCAAAAGCTTTACTTGATGATGAATATGTTTTAGATAAAATACAAAATAGATATATGTATATATTAATTGATGAGTATCAAGATACTAATGAAATACAATATCAAATTGTTAAAAAAATTGCAAAAAAATATATGAATATATGTGTAGTTGGAGATGAAGATCAAAGTATTTATGCCTTTAGAGGAGCTAATATACGTAATATATTAAATTTTGAAAAAGATTATCCAAATGCAAATACTATTAAACTTGAACAAAACTATAGGTCAACTCAAACTATATTAGATGCTGCTAATTCTGTAATAAGAAATAACAAATCTTCTAAGGGTAAAAAATTATGGTCAGATAATAATAAGGGAGAAAAGATTGGTATTTATACTGCTATAAATGTTGAAGATGAAGCAAACTTTATATCTGATAAAATAAATGAATTAAAAATTAGAAAAGATAAAAAATACAAAGATTTTACAGTGCTTTATAGAACAAATGCTCAATCAAGGGCAATAGAAGAAAGCCTTATGCAAAACAAAATACCATATAAAATATATGGTGGATTAAGATTCTTTGACAGAAAAGAAATTAAAGATTTACTTTCATATTTATTATTAATAAATAATACTAAAGATGATTTAAGTTTTGAAAGAGTAATAAATTTTCCTAAAAGATCTATAGGACCTAAAACTATAGAAGTTTTAGCTCATATTGCTTCAAAAAATCAAACATCACTTTTTGATGCAATATTACAAATAGAAAATGAAATTTCAAGTAGTGCTAAAAGTAAGCTTTTATCTTTCAGGAGTTTAATAGATAAATATGTTACAGCTAAAGAAGATATGACAACTTCTGAGATATTAAATGATTTAATGGATGATATAGACTATAACTCAGCACTTGAAACATATGATAATAAGGAAAATAGAGAAGAAAATATACAAGAATTGGTAAATTCAATAATTACAATAGAGGAAGAAACAGGATTTTTATCATTACCAGAATATTTAGAAAATGTAGCATTAAATTCTCCCTCAGATAATTTAGTTGAAGAGGAAAATTTTGTTAAATTAATGACTATACATGCTTCAAAAGGACTTGAATTTAACACAGTATTTTTAGTAGGTGTTGAAGAGGGCTTATTCCCTAATGATGATAGTAACTTTGTAAGTGATGAACTTGAAGAAGAAAGAAGAATATTCTATGTAGCTGTTACTCGTGCCGAAGAAGATTTATATATCTCTCATTCTCTTGAAAGAAAAACATGGGGGTCTATGACTAACTATTTTGTTAAACCATCAAGATTTATAGGAGAAATACAAAAAGAACTTAAAATGGAAATATTTAATCCAAATAACAGAAAACCTAAATTTGATAATGATAATGAAGTAGTAAGATTTGTTAATCCAAATAAAAAATCTATAGAAAACTTTAACCCATTTAAATTTATCAATAATTCTAAAACGATAACTCCTAAAGTGGATACATCATTTAAAATTGGAGAAAAAGTTAAACATAGTGAATATGGTCAAGGTATAATTAAAGAGATTACACCTAAATCAATAACAGTTAATTTTTCTATAGGCTCAAAAAAAATTGCTCTTAAATTTGCAGAAACATTTTTAGAAAGGATAGAATAATGAAAAAAATATTATTGATTATTGCGATATTTTTCTCATTTAATGTTTATTCATATAATTTTAATGATTATCATTGGTATACATTTAAATATGTCAATAGAAATATACAAAAATTAAAACCATTTGATATTATAGTGCTAAATAAAGGAAAAGAAATTACTCAACAATTTGGACATTTATTTATACTTAATAAAGATAAAAAATTAGTTGAAATTAAAGGACTTGATGACTATTTTTCAGATAGTCCTATATATTCATTTTCACATATAGATAATAGAAAAATTACTGTTTTAAGGTATAAAAAGATGAATAAGGAACTTGAAGAAGAAATTGAAAAAATACTTCCAAAGTACTATAATAAAAAATATCATATTTTTGTAGGTAATGATCCAGATAATCTATATACCTACTGTTCAAATTTTGTATATAACATATTTCTTGAGGCAAGTAAAAATTTAAAAATCGATGAAATTGAATTAGTTAAAAACAAATACCCTATACTACCTTTTAATTTTTTAGATAGTAAAGAGTTAGAAAATATATATTTGGGAGAAGAATAAAATGAGAAAAATATTAATTACCATTATTACACTTATTACACTATTTTCTTGTAATAAGATGGTAAATAAAGATAAAATTATGTATAGTAATTTAGCTGGAGAAAAATCACAAAAATTTATAAAAGATGTATTACTTAAAAATGGTATTAAAGAAGAAAATGTAAATTCTTTCTTAAGTCAAGTTAATTTATTTAATGATACAGTTGAAAGTAAAGAATTAATTGATGAATTTAAAGATATTGATAATCCTGAAAAAATAACATACAATATTGAAGATATGATAGATAAACTTACAGAAAAATATCCAAATTTTGTAGGTTGTAATTGTAGAATTACATCATTTACATTAATAAATGATGTTATAAACATTGAAAATACTTCAAAAATAAATGGAAGTTCAAATTTTCTATTCCTTGATAAAGATAGTTTAGAAAATATACCATTAAATTTAAACCTAGAAAAAGATAAATTTTTAGCACTGTATACTGACATACCTACAGAATTAACTAAAGATTATAATGTACATCTAAAAAATATACAAAATGAATGGAAAAATAGGAAAATATCATTTAAAGATTCAAATGTTAGTATGATATCTGTAGTATTACACAGTGATTTAGACGAACCAAGTATGCTATTTATAGGTCATATAGGTATACTTATAAAGGATAATAATAAATTTATATTTATTGAAAAATTATCTTTCCAAGAGCCATATCAAGTAATCATATTTAATAATAAGGTAGAACTTAATGATTACTTAATGTCAAAATATGATAAATCATTTGACCAACCAACAGCTCATACTATATTACTTGAAAATGATAAATTATTAGAAACATATAAAATAAAATAAGAAGGAAAGTGCTTTCCTTCTTATTTTTATTTACTATCTTTTGATTGTATATAATGAATCTAATCCTTTATATAAAGCTTCTCCAGCTAAATCATCTTCTATTCTTAATAATTGATTATATTTAGCAATTCTATCAGTTCTTGAAGCTGATCCAGTTTTAATTTGTCCAGCATTTGTTGCTACAGCAACATCAGCTATTGTATCATCTTCTGTTTCTCCTGATCTATGTGAAACAACTGCTGTATATCCAGCTTTTTTAGCCATTTCAATTGCATCTAATGTTTCAGTTAATGTTCCAATTTGATTTAATTTAATTAAGATAGAGTTAGCAATTCCTTTTTTAATTCCTTCTTCTAATCTCTTAGTATTTGTAACAAATAAGTCATCTCCAACTATTTGTATTTTGCTTCCTAATTTTTCAGTCATTAATTTAAATCCGTCCCAATCATCTTCTGCTAATCCATCTTCAATTGAAACTATTGGATATTTGTTACATAACATTTCATACCATGCTACCATTTCTTCTGAAGTTCTTTCAACTCCACCTTCTCTTTTGAATACATATTTTCCAGTTTCTGAATTATAGAATTCTGATGAAGCAGCATCTAAAGCGAAAGTAATATCTTTACCTAATTCATATCCAGCAGCTTTAACAGCTTCTGAAATTATATCTAAAGCTCCTTCAGTTCCATTAATTTTAGCTGGTGCATATCCACCTTCATTTCCTACATTAGTAGAATCTCCGTTAGCTTTTAATAATTTTCCTAAATGATGGAAAATTTCAGCACCCATTCTTAATGCTTCTCTATAAGTTTTAGCTCCAACTGGTTGTACCATAAACTCTTGAACATCAACTGCTGAATCAGCATGTGATCCACCGTTTAAAATGTTCATCATAGGAACAGGTAATTCTTTAGCATTAACTCCTCCTAAATATCTATATAAAGGTAACCCTAATTGATTTGCTGCTGCTTTAGCTACTGCTAAAGATACTCCAAGTATTGCATTTGCTCCTAATTTACCTTTATTTGGTGTTCCATCTAAATCTATCATTAATTTATCTATAGCAACTTGGTCTAATGCGTCCATACCAATTACAGCTTCTGCTATAATATCATTTACGTTTTCAACTGCTTTTAAAACACCTTTTCCTAAGTATCTTGATTTATCCTCATCTCTTAATTCTACAGCTTCATGTATACCTGTAGATGCTCCTGATGGTACAGAAGCTCTTCCCATAGCTCCACCCTCTAAGTAAACTTCTACTTCAACTGTAGGATTACCTCTTGAGTCAAGGATTTCTCTTGCATAAACATTTTCAATTATTGTCATTTTAAAACCTCCATTTTTTGTTTTTTCACATTGTTAATTATATCACAGTAAGGAAAAAAAAACAAGTAAATGTAACTATATAAATACAAACTTTTTATACTTTTTAATATATTTTAAAAGCTCTAAATCTTCACAAATAATTTTAGTAAGTTTATCCCTTTTTTCATCGATACCCAATTTTTTTAAAGCTATCTCTAATTCCCCTGAATATCTTTTATACATTTCATTACTAACTAATACATCTCCAATTTCTATTTCTTCTCCACTAATTAATTCATCTCTATTTATATTTTCAAAAATATATTTTTCAAATTCTTTTCTATCGTGAACCATATTTCTAACTACATAATCTGATGAATCTATTCTATCTTCAAAAATCTTATTAATTAAAACTTTTTTTGAAATTCTAAGTGGAATTATTCCCTTTGTTAAATATTCTAATTCTTTCCAATTTTCTTCTTTTAAATCAATATCACCAACTAAAACAACATCTGTATCATTATTAAATAATTCTAATGCTGAAGTTAATATCCTTTTATTTCTATGCTCCTCTAAAGTTGGTAACCCTTCAAAAACTGGTCCTCTTTTTTCATCTCCAGAAATAAATGCCATATTTAATATTCCATAATTAGAATATTTTCTATTTTGTTCTTTCAAAAATTCTAAAGATATTCCAGTATATTTTTTAGGATAAAAATTATGTAAACTTAAAATATTAGTAAAATCAACTTTTTTTGATTTCATATACTCTAAATCTTTCTCACTTAAAACACTTGAATTTAATACAACTTTATTATTTTTACTAAAATCTATAATTTCATCTAATGTATATCCATCATCTATCCTATAATATACATTTTTATTTGTCTTAAGAATATTTTTACTATTTCCATTAATATCTACTATTAACTTTAAATCATTTTCCAAACATAATTCAATAATTTCATTAATTTGTTTTTCCTTATCAACATCTTCCTCTTGAACATTTAAAGATGTAAATACAAACTCTGAACCATATTTTTTAGCTTTTAAAATAATATCCTTATTTTTTTCTAGTTCTGTACTCAAGTATATTGAAAATCCTATTTTCATATATTTATTCTCATTTCTTTTTATTTATTAAAATTCTCTACAAAAAATAGTGTTTGATATTTAATTGAGTTTCCCCAATATGTCCAATTATGTATACCAGCTCTTTCTATATAGTCATGATTAATGTTTAATGATAATAGTTTTTCATGTACCTTTCTATTAACTTCAATAAAAAAATCGTCAACTCCACAATCAAATATTATATTAGTTTTTGTAAATAATAGTTTATGTACTAATGAATCTATGTTATAATCATCCCAATTATTATTAATAACCTTAGAAATTCCCCAGTTACCTTTAAATTCTTCTGGAATTAATCCACCACTCATACTACCTATATTTCCAAATACATTTTGATTATTTAATCCTATAAAAAATGCTCCATAACCACCCATACTTAATCCAGTTATAGCTCTATTTTTAGATTCTTTAATAGTTGAATACATATTATCTATATTTTCTATTAATTCTTTTGAAATAAAAGTTAAATATTTTGATTTTTTATTAACTTCTGAATCAACATACCAACTATCATAATTTCCATCTGGCGAAATATATATAATATTATATTTATCTGCCAATTCACCTATAGGAGTTTTTTCAACAAAATTTTTATTAGAACCAGACCAACCATGTAAAGTGTAAATTACAGAATACTTATTATCCTTACTATATCCATCAGGTAATACTACTGTAACTGGTATCATTTTATTCATAGATTTTGAAAATATTTTAATATCTTCTCTTTTAAATGAATATACAAAAGTTGTCAAAAATAGTAAAAATATTAATAAATATTTTTTCATATTATCTCTCCTAATATATTATTCTCCATAAATTTCATTTATTCTTTCTTCATCTACTCCAAATAAATATGTTAATAAAAATCCACCTATATATGCTCCTACCATAGCTATTAAGTATAGATGCCATGTTCCAGGTTTAACTATTAATAATCCAAATAACCCTGATACACCTTGAGTTATTGTACCAATTTTAAATAATGATGCAAGTAATCCACCAAATCCAGCACCTAAACATGCTGTTATAAACGGTTTACCTAAAGGTAAAGTAACTGCATACATCAATGGTTCTCCTATACCTAAAATTCCAACTGGAAGTGCATCTCTTGTAAGAGTTCTAAGTTTATTATTCTTAGTTTTGAAATAAATTGCAAGTCCTGCTCCAACTTGTCCTCCACCTGCCATCATTAATATAGGTAATAAATAATTAATTCCAGCTGTAGGACCATCAGGTGAATTTAATAATACATGTATTGGTGTTAAAGCTTGATGCAACCCAACTGAAACTAAAGGTAAGAATCCAGCTGATAAAATATATCCACCAGCTATACCAAATTTATTATACACTATATCAAGTATTATAAAAATTGAACTAGTGATATAAGTTCCTAATGGTTGAATTAATAATATTGCAATAAATACACTTATTAATAAAGTAAATAATGGTGTAAAGAATGTATCAAGCATTGTAGGCATAATTTTTCTAATACTTCTTTCAAGTTTAGCAACTATTATACCCATGAATAATGATGCAAGTAATCCACCTATACCAGGAGAAAAAGCTTTATTAACTATAGGTAAATTTAAAGGAACATCATTAACTTTTAAAAGTAATGGATGTGCTGAATTTCCAACAAATAAAGCACCAATAATTCCACCTAAAATGGCTGTCCCACCAAATTCTTTAGCTGTATTCATACCTACATAGATAGCTAAATAAGTAAACATACCAAAACCTATTGTTTTAATCGCTGCAAACCACCAATGTCCAGCAAATGCACCTTTAGTAGTAACATTAATAACATTAGTTAATCCTAATATTAATCCAGCTGATATTATTCCAGGTAATAAAGGAACAAAAACATTAGCAATTTTTTGTAAAAACTGTTGAACTATTCCATTATGTTTAGATTTATTAATTTTTTTATTTTCATTTGCAACATCTTTAACATCAAAAGATCCTAAAGATATTCCAGTTAATTTAGTAAATTCTTCTCCAACTAAATTAACTTTTCCAGGACCTAAAATAATTTGGATAGTATCAGATTCAACAACACCTAGAACTCCATCTATTCTTTTTATAGATTCAATATCAACTGTTTCTCTAATACCTACTCTTAATCTTGTCATACAAACTGAATTACTTACAATATTTCCTTTACCACCCAAGACTTCAAAGATTTCTCTTGAAATTTTTTTAGCATCCATAAATTCATCTCCAATCCTATTTTATTTTATTTATTTTTGTTTCATTAATTTTAATACTTACTTCATCAAAATTCATATTTGAATATTTTAAATATATTACATCAATTAAATTTAACATTGAAATTCTTGAGTAAATAGCTGCACTTCTTTTTAGTGATTCTCTTGAAGTTACATATAGATTATGATTTGCTCTTGATGCTACTTCATTACTACCATACATTGTTATAGAAATTGTTTCTATTCCTCTATTTCTAAGAACTTCACTAATCTTTATTATATCTTCTGTCATACCTGAATATGAAATAACAATTGCTAAATTATCCTCAGTACTATTTACAGCTTGTATATATTGTAAATCAAATGGTCCAAAGGCATTACAAACTTTTCCAATTCTCATAAACTTGTATTGTGCATCTAAACATACTATATGTGATGCTCCAATTCCATAGAAATCTATTACCCTTTTCTTTCTAATTAAATCTACTACTTTATCTATAATTGAAGGATCTTGTAATAATTTTGTTTCTTGTAAAGAATTAATACTAAGTTTACTTAATTTTTCTATTATCATTCTTGTATCATTATTTCTTTCTATATCTGCATTTTCAAATACTAATCTTGACTGTTCTAAATTAGCTAATTCTTCTATCATTGCTAGTTTAAATTCTTGAAAACCACGTAATCCTAATTTTTTACAAGTTCTAGTAACTGCTGAAACACTAGTAAATGTTTCCTTAGCAATTCTTCTAGCATCAGTATTTCTTATACTTTTGTAATTATTCATTAAATATTTAGCTATATCTTTTTCACTAGATGTAAAATCATTATTTTCTCTAAGTTTAACTAGTATACTCATGTATCAACCTCGCTATATTATAATTATATTGTTTAAGTTTCTTTTCAGCATCTTCTTTTTCCATTTTAAGTAATATCATTGCTATTGCTACTTTTACACTCATACCTGATTTTTCAAGATATATTTCTGCTTCTTCATAACTAACATTAGTAGTATTCATTAAAATTCTTTTAGCTCTCTCAATTAACTTAAGATTAGAAGTTTTAATATCAACCATATATCCTGAAAATACTTTACCTCTTTTAATCATAACACCTGTAGATATCATATTTAATATCATTTTTTGTGCAGTAGCTGATTTCATTCTAGTAGAACCTGTTACAATTTCAGAGTCAACTAAAACTTCTATAGGAATATCAACATTCTGTGATAATTCTGAATTTTCAGAACAAGTTATACTACCTGTTAAAGCTCCTATTTCTTTTGCATATTCAATTGCCCCTAATACATATGGTGTTCTTCCTGAAGCAGTTAATCCTATAACAACATCATCTTTGGTAAGTTTAATTTTTTCAAGATCCAATCTTCCTTGATTGGGATTATCTTCTACATTTTCTTGAGCCTTAAACATTGCTTCTTTCCCACCAGCCATTAAACCTTGAACTGTTTCAAAGTCAACACCATAAGTTGGTGGACATTCTGAAGCATCAAGTACTCCAAGTCTTCCTGAAGTTCCAGCACCAATATAGATTATCCTATTTTTTTCTACAATGGCATCTATTAATTTAGCAACTGATGGCAATACTTTTTCAACACTATATGCAACTTTTTTATCTTCATCATTTATCCTTTTAACTATTTCATAACTATCCTGTAATTCAATATTTTTACTATTTTCATTATTTTTTTCTGTTGATAATTTAGAAAGATCTAACAATATACTCACCACCTTTACATTAATTAATATAGTATACCTCGATTTTCAAATAAATCAATTTATATTAAAACTTATTTCCAAAATAAAAAGTAGAAGATAATTCTTCTACTCCATATTTATTACTCTATCTGCAATTATACTATCATTTAAATCATGGCTTACAATTATAGTTGTAACTCCAATTTTTCTTAAAATATCTTTTAATTCTAATCTTAATTTTTCCCTTAATTCTATATTAAGTGAAGAAAATGGTTCATCTAGTAATAAAAGCTTAGGTGTTACAGCAAGTGATCTTGCTAGTGCTACTCTTTGTTTCTCTCCACCTGATAATTCATGAGGATATCTTTTTTCATAACCTTTAAGTTCTATTAATTCTAATAATTTATCAACCTTTTCTTTTTTTTCTTCTTTTTTTAATTTGGACAGTCCAAATGAAATATTTTCATACACATTTAAGTGGGGAAATAAGGCAAATTCTTGAAATAAATAACCTATATTCCTTTTTTCTATTTTTTCATTTGTAATTTCTACTTCATCTAAAAATATTCTACCTTTTTTTACTTCTTCTAGCCCTGAAATTAATCTTAATAAAGTCGATTTTCCAATACCTGATCTTCCTTTTATCATAAGTATCTCTCCCTTATCAACATAAAAAGAATAATTATCAATAATTAATTTCTTATCATATGAAAAACTTACATTATTAAATTCTAAAAAATACATATTAATTTTCCCCTTTCATGTCAAAATAGTTATATATACCTATTAATACTAAGGTAATACTTATTAATATTAGTGCAGGAACACCTATTAACACCAATTCTTCATCACTAGCATAATTTTTAATTTGTATAGATAATGTTGTATTGGTTAATAGAAGTGCTGCAAGTGGCATCTCCTTTATTATTTCTATAGCTAATAACAATGTTGCTGATATTATTGCAGTTTTCTGCATAAATATATCAACTTTAAAAAATGTTTTTAATTTACTCATACCTAATAGTCTTGAGCTTTCATGTAAACTATTACCATTTTTTTCAATACTTGATTCTATAGGTGTATAAGCCAGAGATAAAAATCTTGTTGTATATGCAAATATCAATATTAATGGACTTTTAATAAGAGTCATACTTTCAGTTATACCCCTATTTATTAATATTAAATCTATCCCTATAAATATATATAAAAAACCTATTGCAATTACTGACCCAGGTATAGAATATCCCACTGAACTAAGTTTATTTATTATCCATTTTCTTTTATTTAATCTATTAACATTAGTTAAAAACAGAGCAACTATTAATACAAATATTGCAGTGTAAAATAGGATAAATAAAGTATTTCTAGTATTTATTAAAACATCTTTAATATAAACATAACCAATAGAAAGATATATCCATCTAAAAATATACATTATTGGGAATAATAAAGTAAAGAAAAAAACTATAAAGAAAAATGACACTACTAAAACGTGTTTTATTCCTTTTAATTTCTCTCTTTTTATCTTAGTATTCTTCTCTGTATGATACTTTATTTTTCTTCTACCTAATTTTTCAATAAATAAAAAAGATAACACAATAGTTATTAATATTAACGATAATTTATTAGCTCCGTCTAAATCATAATTATTAATCCAACTATCATATATACCTGTACTAAAAACTCTAATACCAAAAAAGAATGGAACACCAAAAGCATTTAAAGTTTCCATAATCACTAACATTAATCCAGTTATTATTGCTGGTCTTGATACAGGTAATATTATTTTATATAAAGTTTGAAAAGTACTTTGTCCCAGTAGTTTAGATGAATATATTAAATCCATAGAAATTCTTTTCATATATGCCCTTGATGTAATATATACATATGGATAAAAAGAAATAGAAAGTATTGCTATTGCCCCTTTTATATTTGCAATATCTAAATACATATTCACACCATTTTTTTTCAAAAAAATATACAATGGTCCTGTTAAAAAATCTACATAAATGTATGCAAATAGATAACTAGGTATTGCAAAAGATAAAAAATTAGTATATCTAAAAAAATTTCTAAATTTAAAATCATAAAAAGTTTCAAAATAAGCTAATCCTACTCCAATAATAAAAGTAAAAAAAACTGTTGGAAATAGTATAAAAACAGTGTTTATAACATATTCTTTTAATAAATATTCAAAAATATGATTTGTTAATTCACTATTAGGTTTAAAACTATTTATAATAATATAGATTATAGGGCTAATAATTAGCCCTATTAATATATGTGATAGTATTTTCCAAACGTTGATTTTTCTTATTTCCAATTTGCTTTATCTGCAACAAATTTAGCTTTTTCTAAATTTTGCCCTATTTTATCAAAGTCAATTTTAGAAGTTTTAAATTTACCCCATGATTCAACTACTGGACTTAAAATCGTTTTTGGATTTACTGGATATTCATAATTTTCATGTGAATATACCATTTGTGCATATTGGTCTGTTAAAAATTCTATAAATTTAATAGCATTTTCTTTATTTTTACTATATTTAGTAATTCCTGCTCCTGAAAGGTTAATATGTGTTCCACCATCTTTTTGATTAGGGAAGAATATTTTTAATTTTGAAGCAACTTCTCTTTCAAGAGGGTCTTTAGACACTGTCATTCTACCCATATAGTAACTATTCATTATTGCTATATCTCCTACACCTGCAAGAACTGCTTTAGCTTGATCTCTATCATTACCTTTAGGTTCTCTTGCAAAATTTTCAGTAAGTTTCATAGCCCATTCAGAAGCTGATTTTTCACCATTTTTAGCTATCATAAATGCAATTAAATGTTTATTATATGAACTTCCAGAACTTCTTGTTAAAATTCTTTTATCCCATTTTTTATCTGCTAATGCTTCATAAGTTGAAAGTTCTTTTACATTAACTGTTTCAGGATTATATACAAATATACGTGCTCTATATGTTAATCCTACCCAATTATTTGCTTTATCTCTAAAGCTAGCAGGAACATTACTTAACACTTTTTTTGATTTAATTGGTTGTAATAAGTTTTTCATTTTTGCAGTATATAAATCTCCAACACCAACAGTTATAAATACATCAGCATCTGTTGATTTACCTTCTAACTCCAATCTTTTAATTAAAGCTGAAACATCTGAATTTTGTACTACATTTACTTTTATTCCAGTTTCTTTTTCAAATTCAAGATAAATTGATTTATCTGAATCATAATGTCTTGATGTGTATACATTAACTACACCACTAGCAAGCATTAAGTTTGTTGCAAAAACAGTAATTAATAATACTAGTTTTTTCATTAATTTTGACCTCCAAATAGTTTGATTACAAAAGCATTATATCACAATTTATTTTGAGTGTAAATAAAAAGTATAAATAAAAATAATATGATCATAATGCTACTTTTCTTATTAATTCCATTTTTCATTCATTATATTAAACTTATCAAATATATAGAATAATAAACTAACAATTATTCCAATAATAGCTGAAAGATTCATTCCTTGAAAAGTGATACCAAATATTTTTATCTGTAATCCTGATAAACCAGCAATAAATATAACTGAAGCTAATATTAAATTTTGTGGTTTATTAAAATTAACTTTTTCTTCTACTAATAATCTTAATCCAGATGACCCTATCATACCGTATAATAGAAAAGTTACTCCTCCTATTACATTTCCTGGTATAGATTGTATTAAAGCTGAAAATGGTCCAATAAATGCCATAAATATTGAAATTATTCCAGCACCTTTTATAACTTGAACACTATATACTCCTGTTATAGCCATTACACCTATATTTTCTCCATAAGTTGTGGTAGGTACTCCACCTACTAATCCTGAAAGCATAGTTGAAAAATTATCAGCAAATAGACTCTTATGTAGCCCAGGGTCTTTTAGTAAATCTCTTTCTATAATCCTACTTGTTACAACTTGATGAGATATATGTTCTGAAACAATAACAAATATTACAGGTAACATAGTTAGTATCGCAGTAACATTAAATTTAGCTAACTCAAATTTTGGTATAGTAAATAATGGAACATTAATTACCGTAGAAAAGTCTACCATACCTAAATATACAGAAGTAATGTATCCAATAACAATAGCTATTAATATCGGTATAGTTGCAAAAAATTTTCTAAATAAAACTGAGCCTAAAATTGCGACAGATAATGTAATCCCAAATACTAATTTATCATTTAATGTAGATGTATCTGTCATTATATTTCCACCAATTTTCCCACCACTTATTGTTATCTTTGCTAATTCAAATCCTATTAATGATACTACAGATCCCATAGCAACAGGTGGGAGTATAATATTAATCCAAAATGTTCCAAATTTATAAATTATTAATGAAATTATAATTCCTACAAACCCAATAAAAACAAATCCACCTAAAGCATATTCATAACCCATATCAGATATGACAATACTCGCTGGTGCTAAGAAAGCAAAACTTGAACCTAGATAAGCTGGTGCTTTCCCTTTAGTAAGAAAAATAAAAAGCAATGTACCAATACCATTCATCAATAGCACTATACCTGTATCAATTCCGAAAATAATAGGTACTAGCACTGAGGCACCGAACATTGCAAAAGTGTGTTGTAAACTTAGTGGCACTAATAATTTAGTTGGCACTTTTTCATCAACTTGAATAATCTTTCTAATTGACATAATTTTCCTCCTTAATTAACTACAGTCTTACTTAGAATTCACTGTAATTTTTAAAATTTTAACAAAAATATAAATCATTGTCAACATTTATTCTGTATAATCATTTTTTTGATATTTTAAAACATTTCCCTCTTCATCAATTTCAAGTGTATATATACCATAATCTCCATATGCACTGACAAACCATTTCCCATAACCCTTTTTATATATCCTCATATCTCTATACTTAATTTTTTCAAAACTTTTTTCAAATATTTTTATACTTACAATATTTGAAATTTCCTTAATATGATGTTTAGACATAGGTGTAACACCTGAACATGATATAAATAAAAATAATGTAAATGTAAAAAATATTTTTTTATTCATCTTATCCCCTCAATTCCTTTAATACTATTTCAAGTACTTCTTCTATTTTTCCAGAAAATTTAAATCCAGCAGCTAATATATGTCCACCACCATTAAATTTTGATGCAATTTTATTTACATCTATATTTTTAGACCTAAAACTACCTTTAAGTTTTCCCTCTTTATCTTCTCTAACAAAAAGTGCAACTTCTACATCTTCAATACTTAATAATAATTCTGATATGCCGTCAGTATCTTCTTCAGATACAGACATGCTTTTCATTTCATATTGTGAAATATTGAAAAAAGCAAACTTTAAATTTTCATAATATTTATACTCCACTAATGCTTTTCCAAATACTCTTACTTTTTCTCTAGTTTTAGAAAAAAGTATATTAGTAATTTCTCTATTATCAATTCCAAATTTCATAAGTTGAGATGCAACATTAAAAGTATCTTCTGTTACGTTAGAATGTCTAAAATTTCCAGTATCATTAATTATTCCTAGATACATAAACTTAGCAATTCTCTCATCAAGTTCTATATTAAATACATCTAAAAATCTATATAATAATTCACATGTAGAAGAAATATTTTCTACATAATTAATATTAAGATATTTACTATTACTAATATGGTGGTCAATATTTATAGTTTCCTTAGCTAATTTAAAAACTTCCTTATCTATAGCAGCTCTATCAATATTTGCAGTATCAAGCATAATAACTAATTCTACATTTTCATCAATAACATCTTTTATATACTTACTTTCATCAAATTTATATATAAACTTAGGAAGCTCATATTGAATTACTATATCAACCTTTTTATTCTTATTATATTTCTCTATCATAAATTTAAATGCAAATAAAGCACCAAAGGCATCTCCATCTGGATTTACATGTGCTGAAAGAATTATATTATCATACTTATCAATTTTTTCTTTAATTTCAAATAATTGTTTCATTATTCCCTCACTTTTTCTTTTTCAAAATATTCTTGTAATCTTCTATACTAATAACATTCTTATTCTTCATTTTATTTTTTTCAATTATTTGTGTAACCTTATTAACTCTATCTCTAGGATTATTAAGTAAAGCTCCAACTCCCCTTATAGTATTAATATGATTAATAGCAATAGCAATAGCATCTGCTGCATCATCTGGTTTAGGAATTTCATCTAATTTAAGTATTATTTTAATCATCTCTTGGACTTGTTTTTTTTCTGCTCTACCATAACCTGTAATACCCGTCTTAACTTGTAATGGAGTATAGTTAAATATTTCAATACCTGAAATTTGTGCCTTAGCTACTATAACTCCTCTTGCTTGAGCAACTGAAATTATAGTTTTTTGATTTTTAAAAAAGAATAATTCTTCAATAGCCATATGGTCTGGTTTATACATATTAATTAAAGTTTCTAATTTAAAAAAAATCTGCTCAAGTCTTTCTGGCATAGGTAAATCTTTATCAGTATATATGCACCCATAATCAATTAATTCAGTCTTACCATTTTTAAAATCTAATATAGAATAACCAATTATAGCAGTCCCTGGATCTATTCCTATTATCCTCATATTGCACCTCTTTTCATTAGTAGTATATCACATTTAATAACATATATACAACTTGAAGAAATATTGTAGAATATGATATAATTTAATAAAAAACAAAGGTGATATGTAATGGCTGGACATAGTAAATGGGCAAATATACAACATAGAAAAGGTAGACAAGATAAAATTCGTGGAAAACTATTTACAAGACTTGGAAAAGAAATTACTATTGCTTCAAGAATAGGTGGAGGTAACCCTGATTTTAACCCTAGACTTAGACTTGCAATAGATAAGGCAAAGGCATCAAATGTTTCAAAAGATGTAATAGAAAAAGCAATCAAAAAAGGTACTGGAGAACTTGAGGGTCTTGAATATATTGAAATTCGTTATGAGGGTTATGGTGCAGGTGGTTCTGCATTTATAGTTGATGTAGTTACAGATAATAAGAATAGAAGTGCATCATCAGTAAGAATGAATTTTTCAAGAAATAATGGTAATTTAGGCTCTGATGGTTCAGTATCATTCATGTTTGATAGACGTGGAATAATCACATTAAATAAAGAAAATGATTTTGATAAACTACTTGAGATATCCATAGTTTCAGGTGCTATTGATGTTATAGAAAAAGAAAATGAAATAATTGTTATTACAGAAGATAAGGATATGGAAAATATTTTAAATATACTTAAAGAAAATAATTTTACTACCATAGAATCTGAAATTGGAATGTATCCACAAAATGAAATAGAAATAACGGATATTGAGATAGCTAAAAATATACTAAATCTTTATGATGCTTTGGAAGATAATGAAGATGTACAAAATATTTATTCAAATTTCAATATCCCAAATTATATATTAGAAAAAATAAATTAGGAGGAAAAACATGAAAAAAACTGCAAAAGTTTCAATAATTGGTGCAGGATTTGTTGGATCTGCTACAACTTTATCTATAGTTCTTTCAGGACTAGCTTCACATGTTGTATTAGTTGATGTAAACAAAGAAAAAGCAAAAGGAGAAGTTTTAGATATAGCCCATGGTGCTGCATTCATTAAAACTTGTGATATTATTTCGGGGGATTATAAAGATACTAAAGATTCTGACATAGTTATAGTAACGGCAGGTGCAAATCAAAAACCAGGAGAAACAAGACTTGATTTAGTACATAAAAATGTAGAAATATTTAAAACTATTATTCCTCAAGTAGCTCGTTATTCACCTAATGCCGTATTAGTAATAGCATCTAATCCAGTTGATATTTTAACTTGGGTTGCATATAAATTATCAGGTTTCCCATCTCATAAAGTAATAGGTACTGGTACTGTACTTGATACTTCAAGACTAAGATATTATGTAGCAGAAGAATTTGACTTGGATGCAAGAAATATACATGCTTACATTATAGGGGAACATGGAGATTCAGAATTTCCAGTTTGGTCATCAGCTAATATAGGACCATTAAATTTCGCTGATTTTTGTGCAAGAGAAGCAAAAAATGCTGAAGAATTAAAAGAAAAAATACATCATAAGGTTAGAGATGCTGCCTATGAAATAATTTCAAGAAAAGGATATACTAATTATGCTATAGGTATGGCAATAAGAAGAATAGTAGAGGCTATTTTAAGAGATGAAAATTGTATTTTAACAATTTCAACTTATAATCAAATTGAAGATGTATACTATTCTATACCTAATATTGTTGGTAGAAATGGACAACACTTAAAAATATGTCCTGAATTTGAAGCAGATGAAAAAGAAAAATTAGAAAATACAAAAAAAGTTCTTAAAGATGTTATTAAAACAATAAAATTATAGATAAAAATAAGAGAATTTCTAAAATTATTCACAGAAATTCTCTTTTTATTTTCTCAATCCTTTTATTTAGCAAAAAGCTCTAATATTTGCTCAATTTCAAATTCATTTTCATCTATATTTTTAATAACTTTTCCATCTTTAATAATACCTATTGCTGGTATAGATTTTAAATTAAGTTTTTGTAATATCTCTTTATCCTTATCTAAGTAATATTCAAAATTATATTTTTTCTCATTAATAAAATCTAAAGTTTCTTTTTCATAATCAACAAATCCATTATCTGAATGAATAAATGGATACATTATAACTGTAATTTTTGTGTCCTTTAATTTATCTTGTATTTTATTTAATCTTTCTAATTCTTCATGACAATGAGGACACCAACTAGCAGCATAAACTATTATATTATTTTCACTTTTAATTACATTTTCGTAATTTTTATCATTAATAATTTTAACATTATTTTTTTCTGCTAAAACACATGAAAATGTAAGTAATGTCATTAAAACCAATATTATTTTTTTCATCTTAAACTCCTTTATTTGTTATTTATTAATATATTAGTATATACTCTTATTTTTTCTTTATCACCATTTTTATTAGCTAAATCTACTAATAGTTCTAAGGCTTTAAGCTCATTTTGAGATAAAGCAATAATTGCATATTTTTTCTTAGCATCTACATCATCGCTTAATAATGAAATTTCATAACTTGCAGGTCCAACTCCAAGCTTAGAAGCTATTTTTAAATAGTCAATATAATTAGACATATTAGATTTTATTCCTGATGTTATTTCTAAATTTTTAACTATAGAATAATAATTAAGAATTGCATCTAAATTTCCTATTTCAAAACTTTTTTTATACATTTCTAATGCCTTATTTATCTCATCTGAATTTTCATAATATTCTCCTAATTTATTATATACAGGATTATATTCTAATAATTCTAAACTATCATAAATTTCTTTTGCTTTTTTCCATTCATCATTTTCATAAAGTAAATTAGCTTTCATAAATTGAATATCTTTATTATACTCAGTAATTTGCTCAAGTATTTCTATAGCTTTTTTTCTCTTATTCTTTGTAGATAAATCTGAATACTGAACAATTTTCATTGCTGATTTTGCATATTTATGTTTCATATATAGTTCTCTATATATTTTTATTGCATTCTGAGTTTCACCTTCCATTTCCAAAAAACTTGCTTTAGCAAATAAAGCATCAACATTTTCTCTTTCTATAAAAGGTTTAAGTATCTTATATGCCACACCTACATCATCTCTATCTAAAAGAAATTTACCTAAAATGTATCTTTCTGAATCCTCTATTTTATTTTGATTAAATTTAACATATAGTTCTTCCATACGTTTAAATTTTTCTAAATTATTTTTCATATCAATATATGTTGTATATATTGTATAATTATTTTGAGCATATGCTTTTTCAAAATATTCATATGCTTCACTATATCTCTTTAGAGAATATAAGTAAGTTGCTAAAAATGATGTTGCTCCTATATTTCCTTGATTAGATGCTTCCTTTAATTTATCTATAGCCTGTTCATACTTATTTGCAAATATTAATGAAGTTGCCTCTCTATATTCTGCATAACCATATGATTTACCTATTTTATTTTCATAAAAAGAATTTAATACATCCTCATCTCCTAAGTAATTTATAACCTCATAAATATCTACATCATTACCTCTATAGGCTTTTTCAAAATTTTTTAAAGTTAAATCATTTTCTTCCCTATATATACTTACTATTCCATCTTCAATATAGTCAAAAGTTTTACTATCATAATTTAATTTCTTATACTGAAATACTAATAACACAACCAATGCGAAAAGAAATACAATAAAAATTTCTTTTATTATTCTATTTTTCTTCATTTATACTCCTATTTTATACTTGTTGAAACTTTAACTAAATTATCTATTTCAACCAATGAAACTCTTTTTTTCTCTGCTGTAGTAAGCAACATTCCTTGAGAAAGTATTCCTCTAATTTCTACAGGTTCTAAGTTTAAAACTGCCATTACCTTTTTACCTAATAAACCTTGTTCATCTTTATAATATCTTGCAATACCTGAAACTATTTGTCTAAGTTCAGTTCCAGTATCTACTATAAATCTTAATAGAGAGTTATTTTCAACAACTCTTTCTACTTTTTTTATCTCTACCACTCTTATATCTACTTGATTAAAATGTTCTATATTAATAGGATTATTTATTATCAAATTTTCTTCAAATTCAGATTTAGGCAGTTCTATTCTTGGAAATAGAACTTCAGCTCTATTTAATTTATTATTTTCTGGATACATTCCCCATTTTTTAATATCCTCAAGTGATAATTCTTTTTCTTCTAAAGCAAGTTGATTTAATATTTTTTTAGAAGAATCTGGCATTATAGGGGAGATTAGAACAGCTATTTTATATATCCCATCAATTAAATTATATAATACTGTTTTAAGTCTATCTATATCATTATTTTTATATAATGTCCACGGTTCTGACTCATCTATATACTTATTTAATCTTGATATAAATTTCCATATAGTTTTTAACATTTCAGAAAAATTATACTCAGTATAATAATTATCAACATTTTTTAAAGTTTCATCCCATAAATTTATTATTTCATTATCTAAACTATTTAATTCATTTATACCATAAACTACTGAATCAAAATATTTATTTTGCATTCCAATTACTCTATTTAATAAATTTCCTAAATCGTTTGCAAGATCTGAATTTATTCTTTGTATAACTGCCATGTTAGAATAATCAGCATCTTGTCCAAATGTTGCTTCTCTTAATAAGAAATATCTAAATTGATCTAAACCATATTTATTTACTTCATCTATTGGATCTACAACATTACCTAAAGATTTAGACATTTTTTGACCATCTTTTGTCCACCAACCATGTACTGCTAATACATCAGGCAATTTAATTCCAGCTGACATAAGCATAGCTGGCCATATTATTGCATGAAATCTTAATATATCCTTACCTACCATATGGACTACTTCTGAATTATTCCAATATATATCAAAATTTTCACTATTATATCCAGCACCAGTTAAATATGAGTTTAGTGCATCAAACCATACATAAACTATATGACCTTTTTCAAGCTCTAAAGGTATTCCCCAATTAAATGTAGTTCTTGAAATAGATAAGTCTTGTAATCCTTGTTTAATAAATGAAATTACTTCATTTTTTCTATTAGATGGTTTAATGAAATCTGGGTGTTCTTCATAGAATTTTAATAACTTATCTTCATATTTTGATAATTTAAAAAAGAAAGATTTTTCTTTCATATCAATTACAGGTTTACCCATGTATAAACCATCTACTAATTGTGATTCTGTAACAAAAGTTTCTTCACTTACTGAATACTTCCCTATATATTCACCACTATATATATCTCCATTTTTATAAACTTTTCTAATTATATCTCCTACTGTAAATTTATGTTTTTCACTAGTAGTTCTTACAAATTCAGAATAATCTATATTAAGTATATCCCATAAATTAATAAAATCTTCTTTCATTTTATCTACCCATTGTTGAGGTGTTACATTATTTTTTTCAGCAGATTCTTGTATTTTTTGACCATGCTCATCAATTCCAGTTATTAATCTAACATTTTTACCTTTTAGTTTATTATATCTTGCAACAACATCACAAATTATTGTTGTATATGCTGTCCCTATATGAGGTTTAGCATTAGGATAATAAATTGGTGTTGTGATATAGAAATTATTCATTATTCCTCCTTGTGTATGTATATAATGTGAATGTATTGTATTTAAATTCTTCAATAAAAAATTTATCACAATTTATTTTAGGAAAATATTTATCTGCACTTGGAAATTCTTCTTCAATTTTAGAAACATAGATTTTTTCTGCATATTTTAAAAACTCTTTATATATACTTTCTCCACCAATAATATATACTATTTCCTCACTATTTAAATATTTTTCCAATATCTCATTTATGTTCCTTATTACATTAATATTCATGTTTTTTTCTAAACTACTACTTATTACTATATTTTCTCTTAAATCTAATGGTTTTCCTATAGATAAATATGTATTCTTACCCATAATTACTTTATGATTTAAAGTAAGTGTTCTAAAAAAATTTAAATCTTCAGGATTATGCCATAACATTTTATTATTCTTACCTATTTCATTATTTTTACCAATAGCAACCACTATATGTATCACTTAATTGTAGCTCCCTTAATTGTTAAATCTTTTCTAATTAATTCTACTTTTTCAGTTTCCATATTAAATTCAAAATTTTGTTGTCTTAATGCCTCATAAAGTATTATGACAGCTGAATTTGATAAATTAAGAGATCTACCAATATTTAACATTGGTATTGTAATATTTTGTTCTTTATATTCATTTAAAATTTCTTCTGGTAATCCACGTGATTCTGATCCAAACATTATATAGTCATCTTCTTCAAATTTTACATCACTATATTTCCTATCAGTCTTAGTTGTGGCAAAATATATTTTACCCTTACCCTTATTTTCCAAAAATTCTTCAAAAGATTCCCAGATTTTCAAATCAACATATTGCCAATAATCAAGACCTGTTCTCTTTATATGTTTATCATTAATTTCAAATCCAAGTGGTTTTATTAAATGAAGTGTTGTGTTAGTTATTACACAACTTCTACCAATATTTCCTGTATTGTATGGCATTTCTGGTTGATATAAAACAATATTCACTTTTATTTCTCCTAAAATATGTATTTTGTAACATCATTAAATACTACATACACCATAAGTATTAATAATAATATCATTCCTACAGTATGTATTTTTTCTTCTAATTTCTTATTTAATTTAATACCAAAATATTCAAGTAAAACAAATATTGTACGACCACCATCTAATGCTGGTATAGGTAATAAATTAAGTATACCTATATTTATAGATAAAAGTGCAAATAAAGGTATTAATACTAAATATCCTTGTGTTCTAATTTGCTCAGCAAAAACTAAAGGAAGACCTACAGGTCCGACCATTTCTTTTGCTTTAACTGCTCCTGTAAGTAACATTTTTAATCCTAAAAATGTTGTTGAAAATACTTTTGCAAACATAGTAAAGGCAAGACTTAAAGGTTGTCCTGTTAGTAACATTAATATTATAAAGGCTATTAATGCTGTAACAAAATTCATAAATACACCAGCTAAAAGAACTATTATCTGTTCAAATTTAGGATGAGATATGAATCCTTTACTATTATACTCCCTTATTTCTTCTTCAGTATAGTCTTTAAATTCTTTATCATCTATGCTAGCTTCAATCATACCCTCTATTAATACATATCCACCTATAGGTATAGCTCTTAAACTATATTGTGTCCCATTTTTTTCTTTACTATAAACTAAAGGCCCCATACCTATAGAAAATTCAGATACAGGCATATTGAATTTTTTTGCAGTATAAAAATGTCCTAATTCATGTAAAAATATTATTAGACTTAGAATCATTAATGTAATTATTACAACAACAAACATCATATTTATTTCTCCGTTTCCATTTTAATTCTTTTACTAATTTGATTTATTAGTAAACTATTTTTTGTATATAACATGGTATTATTATCTTTTAATACCATTTCTTCATTATCTTTAATTAATACAAGCTCATCTGTAGCTTTTTCTTCCTTAATATATACTAAAATATTTTTTTCTTCTAATTCTTTTATTTTATTTATAAAGATTTCATCATATATATTACCTACTACTATTAATATATTTTCTGTATTTTTTATTAACTCCATTATCTTATATGTTAAATTATCTAATCTATCAAATAAATGTATACCCTCCATATTATACTGAGAATACAAGCTATCTAATCTCATTTTTAAACTACTAAGTGTTTCTAACATTTCCTTTTCAAACCTATTAAGAAATACATTTGGATCTATAACACTATAGTTTTTAGAATCATCATTTGATGGCAATAATTTAATTATTCCCTTTTTTTCCATAAATTCCATCATTTTATATGCTGAACTTCTGGAAATATCTATTTTTTTTGAAATTTGAGTAGGATTTTCTCCTGAATATTTAATTAAATGCAAATAAATTTCTGCTTCTATTTCTGTAAACCCTATATTTATCAGTTGATTAAAAATTAATTCTTTATCCATTATTTTATCCCCATTAATTCTTGATAAGTCGTCTTAATATATGAATCAGTCATACCAGAAATATAGTCTGTAACAAGTAATAATCTTAAATATAGCTTATAATTATATATCTTATTTTCATATTCTTGTTCAAGTCTTTCTTTTTTGTTACCCTCAAGTTTTTCTTCCTCTATTTTAGCTTCAAGTTTAGCACGTTGCTTATTCTCAAAATCATTTGCATACACATGATAAGTATATTTTTGATTATCACTTAATATAATTCTATATTTTTTATGTACAGAATTATCTTTTTCAAACTTAGTATCATAATATATTATAGAATTAACAAATTTATCTAATAAAAACTGTATCATAATATTTGCAGTAAGTTCCATTTGATTATTCTTTTTAGATTCAAATATATATTTTCTTGATGTATGTTTTAACATTTTAACTATTTTTGATGATCTACCATCTGCGAGTAATTCCTTAGTAAAAGTTCCATTCATTATATCATTATAGTTATTTATAAAATTATTAACAACATCTTTAATAATTAACCCTTGTATAGAAATAATCCATCTACTTGCAGCATAGTTATGTACACTTTCATAACCTTTTTTCTTTGCCTCTTCCTTATACTTAATAAGTCTATCATAAAATATATCTCCAGCTTCAAAACCATAACTTCTTAAAGCATTTTCTAAATTATAGTAATTTAAATATTTTTTCTTTAATCCATCTTCAACATCTGCTGTAATATATGCTATATCATCTGCTGCTTCTAAAAGAAAAGTTAAAGGATGTCTATATATTTTATTTTCTTTTTCATCATATGTACCTGTTGATTTTACAACATCTAAAAACACATCTTCTTCTGCAAGAAAGTATCCCATTTTCTTATCCTTAATATTTCCACTTTCTTTATCTATATCTTGCGATGAAACAGGGTATTTAATTAATGTATTAAGCAAAGCATAAGTTAAATTCATACCATTTTCATCAACTAAAAAATGTAATTTAGATACTACCCTTATAGCTTGTGCATTCCCCTCAAAATTTTCAAAATCAGCTATCATTTGAGGTGTTAATAAATCTCTTAATTTTTTAACTTCACCATTAAAATCTTTAACATCAGTTTTATCAATAAAACTAGAAAACCACATTCTAATAGTGTCTTCTCCAAAATGCCCAAACGGTGGGTTTCCTATATCATGTATTAAAGCTGCTGATGATAAAATAGTAGAAATAGAATTTAATTCTTCATATCCAAAATCAGGATCTATTTTCTCTTCTATTATTCTTTTACCTATAGATTGTGCTATTGACTTAGCAAAAGATGAAACTTCAAGTGAATGAGTTAATCTAGTTCTAACAAAATCATTTTCTTCTAAAGGAAAAGCTTGTGTTTTATCTTGAAGTCTTCTAAAAGATGGCGATGATATTACTCTATGATAATCTTTTTCAAAATCATTTCTTATATCACTTGATTTTATTCTACTTCTTGCACGTCTAGTATTTATTGATAATAAATTTTTCCAATTCATATATCAGCTCCTCTAATCTCTTATTATTCTTTTAACCCATTTTTTCTGATTATATCTAAATATTGCTGGAAGTAAAACTATAATATCTGAACTTCCTCCTAAAAAATATATTATATTAATAGGAAGATTTAAGCTCTTACCTAATATAGTAAGAGGTACTGAAAACACCCACATTCCAACTAAATCTAACATCATTGCATAATATATATCTCCACCTGCTCTTAATATACCTACGATAATAAGAAGACTTAATCCCTTAAATGGTAATATTAAACTTTCACTAAATACTACAAGTCTTGTTGCACTAATTAAACTAGTTTCTGCTTTCATAAAGCTTAATACTATAGGCGAGATAATATTTACTAAAATTCCAGATAGTATGGCTAAGATTAACATTAATTTAAAACATAATCTAGCAACCTTTTTAGCTTGTTCTAAATTATTAGCTCCTAATTCATTACCAATAAGCACCGATGAAGCATTAGATACTCCACTAAACATACTAATTAACATTGAAGATATAGTCCCTGCCATAACAACAGAAGAAAACTCTACTGCTCCAATATTACTATATATTGATGTCCTATAAGTAATTCCCATTACCCATATAAATTCATGAATAAATGTTGGTAATGATATCTTAATAATATCTTTAACTAAAGAGAAATCAAAAAAAAGTGCCTCTTTAAAATTGTAAAGTATAGGGAATTTGTTTTTCTTTACTATGTATATCATATATATTAAAGATACCAATCTAGCTATAACAGTTGAAATAGCCGCTCCTTTAACACCTAATACAGGTATTAACATTAAATTCCCTACTATATTAAATACAAGTCCTACTATAGAACTATAAAAAGAGTATTTTGATTTACTAATTACCCTAAGCTGCATAGAAAAGACAAAACCTAGTCCTGCAAGAGGGAAAGTAAAACTTACATATTTAAAATAGTCTTTTGCTTGTGCTAAAATCAATGTATCTTTACTATAAAATCTCAGTAATATTTCTGGATCCGTTAAACCTATTACGATAAAAGGTATTGATAAAACTAGTGAAATTATTAATAAAAACCCTAAAATTTTATTCATTTTAAAATAATCTTTATTTCCAAAATATTGTGCTGATAATACTGCTGCTCCACTAAATAGCCCAAATAGTGAAATAATATAAACAAAAAATATTTGGTTAGAAATACCTAGACCTGAAACTGCATTAGTTCCCAATCCTAAAACTGGATCTGTTTTTCCTACCATAAAATTATCTACAAAATTAACAAAGTTATACACTAGGTTCTCTAAAGCCACTGGTATCCCAACTATAAGTATCTTTTTATAGATATTCATATCTTTAATCTTTAACATCTAAATCTCCCTTATTCTCAAATTCCATGAATATTATTAGATGATCTGAAATATATTTCCTAATTTGTTCATAATTATTTTTTGTATAATCATAAACTCCATATCTACCTGTATATTCTCTTAAATTATTTCTATTAAAGAAAGCATTATCATATGAATTAGCAAGTCCCTTGCTTGACATTGTTGTCTTATTCTTATTTGGATTAATTACTTCTTTAACTTTATATATATCCTTAAAATATCTAAATGCCTTGGAATTTGCAGGTAAATTAAAATCTCCTAATAAAATTACATCTTCTTCTTTAGACTTATTCATAAAATATTTATATACTTTATGATATCTACTAGCTTCAATTTCTCTTTCTATCTTATTTTTCCCAAAAATAGAATGTACTGACACTAGTACAAAATCAAAATTATTTGATTTTATTAACACTCCAAATGGTTCTCTAATAAAATCATCTGATTTACCATTTTGATAAGTCCCTAAAGATTTTATGCTATCTACTTTCTTTCTTTTAAACAACACTCCATAATATTCCTTATAATCTTTAGTACCAACTGGAATATCAGAAATTATATATCCCCATTTTTCATTAGTAAGTTTTTCTACTTCATTTTTTAAATTATTTATACCTTTTTCATTCATTACTTCTTGTAAAGAAATAATATCAAATTTAGAAACTATTTTTGCTAAAGAAATCCAATCTTTTTTATTTTCTCCTAGTTTTAAAGCATTAAAACTAGCAATTAATATAGGCTCAGCCCAAATATTTATAGAAAATAAGATTAAAAAAAATAGTTTGAAAATACTTCTCAAAATATCCCCTCTTTCCTTATAATTTACACCTTTAATTATACATCATTTTACAATTTTATTCAAATAAAAAAGACTAGAATACACCTAGTCTTATTAGTTTGCTCTTTCCATATACTCACCAGTACGAGTATCTATTCTAATTTTATCTCCTATATTACAAAATAGAGGTACTTGTAGCTGATATCCAGTTTCTATAGTTGCAGGTTTAGTTGCTCTACCTATAGTATCTCCTTTTAATCCAGGTTCAGTATATGTTATTTCTCTAACTACTGTATTAGGTAATTCAACTCCTACTGCTCTATCTTCATATAATAAAACTTGTATAACCATTTCATCTACTAAAAAGTCTACTGCATCTCCTAAATCATCTTCTGTTAATATCATTTGCTCAAATGTTTCTTGATTCATGAAGAAATATTCTCCATCCATTTGATATAAATATTGCATTTGTGCTCTATCTAAAATAATATCATTCATCATATCAGTTGATAAAACTGTTATTTCTTGCACTTTTCCACTAATTAAATCTTTAATTTTAAATTTCATTTCAGCTGCTCTTGCCTTCTTACCAGAAGTTGATTGATGTCTATCTGCTTTTAAAATTAAATAAGGTGTATTATCTTTAACATATACATTACCTTGTCTTAATTCCATTGCTGCTTTCATAATTTTCCTCCTTAAAATTTTCCTTAATATTATACACTACTTTTAACTGTATGTAAATTATTTATAATAATAACTCTAAAATTTGTACTGCATTTGTTGCTGCACCTTTTCTAATATTATCTGCAACAACCCATAAATTTAATCCATTATCAACAGTTTCATCTCTTCTTATTCTACCTACAAAAACTTCATCTTTACCCTCTGTCATTAATGGTGTTGGATAAATATTATTTTTAACATCATCTACTAATACTACTCCATTTGCACTAGATAATAGTTCTTTAACTTTCTCAATCTCAAATTTAGAGTTTAATTCTACATTAATAGAAACTGAATGTGAATATCTAACAGGAACTCTTACACATGTTGCACTCACTTTTAAATCTGGTCTATTTAATATTTTTCTAGTTTCATTTACCATTTTCATTTCTTCTTTAGTATATCCATTTTCAAGAAAAGTATCTATATGAGGTATAAGATTAAATGCTATTTGTGTAGGAAAATTAGTTGAACTTTCCCCTTTTAAGTTTTTTTCTAAATCATCTAATCCTTTTATTCCAGCACCTGATACAGATTGATATGTTGAATATATTACTCTCTTAATTCCAAAATTATCTTCAAGTACTTTTAAAACAGGTATAACTTGTATAGTAGAGCAATTTGGATTTGCGATTATACCTTTCAACATCTTATCTGCATCTGAAATATTAGCTTCAGGTACTATTAAAGGTACTTCATCATCCATACGCCAAGCACTTGAATTATCTATTACCTTTGCTCCTTTTTCTGCAAATTTAGGGGCAAATTCTAAAGAAGTTGAGCCACCAGCAGAAAATAGGGCAAAATCTATATCATCTTTAATATTTTCTTCTTTAAGTTCAATAATTTCATATTGAGTACCCTTAAATTCAATTTTTTTACCTGCACTTCTACTTGAAGCATATAAATATAGTTTATTAAAAGGTATATTTTTTTCTTCAATAACTTTTAAAATTGTTCTACCAACTAATCCAGTTGCACCAACTATTGCTATATTTTTCATTATTTAACACTTCCTTTGTATATCATTTCACTTGGTCCATTCATAAATATTGTATCATTTTTTATTTCAATTTCTAAAGTTCCACCTAAAAGGTATGTCTTAACCTTATTATTTGTCTTACTTAACATATTTGAAATTAATGCTACTGCACTTGCACCTGTTCCACAAGCTAAAGTTAGACCAGCACCTCTTTCAAAAGTCATAATATTTACTTCTTCACTGTTTTTAACATAAACAAAATTTACATTAGTACCCTTAGGAAATACTTCCTTATTCTCTTCTATACTTTTACCATATTTAATAACAAAGTCCTCATTTAATTCTTCTTTATCAATAAATATAACTACATGATCAGTACCAGTAAAAGTATAAATATATTCAAATGTTCTATCAATGGCTTTTATAGTTCTAATTTCAGTTGTATTAATTGCACTACCCATATCTACAGAAACACAAAAATCATCTTTTTCTGCTTTAATTATCCTTATTTTCTTAATACCTGATAATGTATCTATTAAAATTTCATCATCTTTTGATATTAAATTATGATTATATAAATAATGGGTATAACATCTAATTCCATTACCACACATTGACGCTAAAGAACCGTCTGCGTTATAGAAGTGCATATAAAATTTTTCATTTTTCTTTTTAAGAATAATTACACCATCAGCACCTATAGACTTTCTTCTTTCACAGTATTTAATAACATCATTAGAACTTAAATCTTCTTCTGTAATTATAAAGTCATTACCAAGTCCACTGTATTTTTCAAATTCCATACCTATATCAGTCCTTTTTGAATAAATAACTCTCTTAGTCTATTTTTAGTTTCATCAGTTGCAGATAATAAAGGTTCTCTAACTCCATCATTTTCAAGTAATCCTAATATATTCATAGCAGATTTAATAGTTACAGGATTTCCAGCTATAAACATTGATTTATGTATATCATACATAAATTGATGTAATTTAAATCTTTCTTCCCCCTCTAATTCAAATTGCATTGCTACTTGTTTTGGAAAAGCATTTGCAGTAACAGAAATTACTCCACATGAACCAATAGCTTGCATAGGTAACATAAAATTATCTTCTCCTGATATCACAGCAAAATCCTTATCAACCCTATTTATTATTTCTATCATTTGATCCATATTACCTGTAGCTTCTTTTATTCCAACTATATTTTTTACTTTAGATAACTCAACAGTTGTTTCTACTTCCATATTAACACCTGTTCTTGATGGCACATTATAAAGTATTACATCTACACCAACTTCAGCTATCTTTTTATAATGATTAATTATTTCTCTTTGTGTTGGTTTATTGTAATATGGAGTTACAGAAAGTACTGCGTCAACTCCTAAATTTTTACATATCTTAGTTAAATATATTGCCTTTTCAGTTGAATTTGAACCAGCACCAGCAATTACTTGTATTTTACCCTTTGCCTCATCTATAACTGTTTTTATAGCTAAAATATATTCTTCTTCACTCATAGTTGCAGTTTCTCCAGTCGTTCCACAAACAACAATACCTTTTGTCATATTATCTATATGAAATCTAACAAGTTCCCTAATTTTTTCAACATCTAATTTTAAATCTTTATCAAAAGGTGTTACTAATGCTACATAGCTTTTTGTATACTTCATTTTAAACCTCTTTCCTCAAAATAATAAAAAGTGTCAACTGTATCTAATAAATATCCGTCTACACCTATTTCATCTAATTTTTTTTGATAGTTTTTAATAATTTTTTTCCATTCATTATTCCAATATTTTACTATATAGTTTCCTGACCAATCCTTATTTTCTTCTACTATCCAATCAGGATATTTATCATTCCAACTTTTTTCCCAGTAATAACGATAATCTTCTGCCTCTCCTATACTAAAATATGCTATTACTAATCTTCTATTTCCTGAACTCTTTTTCTTTAAATTTTCAATCTGATTTTTTGAAAAAAACTTTCCATTTATAGATGGTTCTATTAACAAAATATCAAAATCTGTATTTTTTAAAGCTTTCATATATTCTTCTAAATTCTTAAAATTTTCTGGATTTAATAAACATAAAAAATTTTTAGCATCACTTAAAGAATTAATATCATTTTGGTTAAATTCTTTAACAGGTTTATATATTTCCTTTGCTTCAAATGAAGGTAATAATTCATTCACAAAATTAAATTTTTTACTTTCATTTTCTAAATTCTTTTTTGTATTTTCTCCTATCCCATAATTAATAGTTAATACTACTTTACCAGACCGTCTTATTGGAATTATCATATCTAGTAATTCATTTTTTAATTTTAATGATGTTTGCTTATTAAATTTTAATTCATCTCCATAAAAAAGTGATTCTTGTGTTGTTCCATTTGTTACTTGAAAAAACTCTTCATCAATATTACCATTATTAAAATATATTGAATTTCCATTTTGAGTTATAATAATTTTATCTTTACTTGTATTTTCTCTTAATTCTCTTATCAAATCTCTCATTTTATTTTTATAAATCTCTTGTGAAAAAATATTAAAAGAAAAAATTAAAAAACAAAATATCATAAAATATTTTCTCATATTTCACCCTCTTATATATTCATTAAATATTCAATTCTTTCATCAATAAATTCATTTATTTTTCTTAAATCTAACGAATCTTTTATGCTAGTTTTATTTATTTCATCTCTAATCTTAGTTAAATTTTCTAAATCTTTCTTAATAAAATAGTAATTTGCTTGTAGTAAATCTAACATCATTAAATAATTAATTCTATACCCTTGAAGTTCTGGATAAAACTTTTCATTTATTTTTCTAACTTCAATTCTAGCATTTCTAAAGTCTTCTTCTTTAAGAGCATCAAAATTATGTAAATTATTATAGAAAATTCTATTATACTTATTTAAAGGATAATCTTTAAATTTATCTTCCATATCTACTAAAACTTCTTCAACTTTTTCTTTTTCATTTGTAATAAAATATATATACATAAATATTTCATCTGCTAAATAAGTTGGTTCTGCACTTTTAGATATCCAAGCATTGTTATAAGCATTATTGTAATCTTCTCTTTTAATTTCAAATAATGATAGATAATTGTATACTAAAGGATTTATATTTTTAAGTTTATACATTTCAAGTATTTTTTCATCTGAAATATATAGTCTTTTAATAATTAAACTAGGTAATGTTTCAGCAAAATCTGTTACTACAACATCATCAAATTCATACTGCATACTATTAAGTAGTTTAAAAAATTCTCTATCATAATAAAAATCTGTTTTTTCAAGTTCTGAATAAAGATAATTATGTTCGACTTCTTTAGTTATAGGGTTATAATCATTTTTATCTATAGTTACCTTATCTGAAATTGAGGAACAAGAACAAATTAAAAGAAAAATAAATATATATCTTTTCATATTACTCCTATAATTCAAATTTTTCTGCAAGTAATCTTGCTACATTTTCAGCTATATTTTCATCAACTACTATAGAAATAGTTATTTCTGATGTAGAAATTTGATGAAAACTTATATTATTTTCTGATAAAACTTCAAAAATTTTAGAAATAGTATTTATTGAAGTTGCAAGTCCTATACCAACAAGAGATACTTTTACAACATTACTATTTATAAGTATGTTATAATTATGGTCTAAATCATCAAACATTTTTTTAAGTATTTCTTCATCATTTCTAGGTGATGTAAATGCAATACTTCCTTTTTCTGCTATTACATCATTTTGACTTATCATGTCAATTATAACACCATATTCAGAAGCCTTTTTAAAAATAGGATAAAGATTTCTAGCATAAGTTGGTATTCCATCTATAGTAACCATAACTATATTCTTATTAATAGAAATTCCTCTAATTTCTTTCTTTTCCATTATTTTCTCCTTAAATGTAATTATTGTTCCATTTTCCATTCCAAGTGTTTTTCCTACATATATACTAATACCATATTTAAAACCAAGTTCTACTGCTCTTGGTTCCATTACACCTGCTCCAAGATATGCAAGTTCCATCATTTCTTCATATGATATATACTGTATTTTTTTTGAATTTTCATAAACCCTTGGATCTATAGTATAAACTCCCTCAACATCTGTATATATTTTACATTCAGCATTAAGAGAACATGCAAGTGCTACTGCTGATGTATCTGACCCACCTCTACCTAAAGTGGTAATATCTCCGTTTTCATTAATACCTTGAAACCCTGCAATAATTACTATCTTTCCCTCATTTAAATTTTTTAAAATTATTTCATTATTAATACTTTCAATAGTATTTTTAGTATGTAGACCTAACGTTTTTATTCCTGCTTGTTCTCCAGTTAAAGATATAGCTTTTTGACCAAGTTCTATTAATGCCATAGAAAGCAAGGCAATAGTTTGTTGTTCTCCTGTAGACATAAGTCTATCAAGTTCTCTTTTATCTGGATTTTTAGAAATTTCATTAGCTAATTTTATTAAATTATCTGTAGTTTTACCCATAGCTGATACTACAACTACTAAATCTTTTCCAGATTTCTTTACTTCAATTAAGTGTTTGGCAATATTCATTATTTTCTCTGTTGTTGCAACTGAACTGCCACCATATTTATGTACTACAATTTTTCTGTTCATAAATTCTCCTAGTATTGTGCTTTTATATATATTTTACCACATTTTATATCAAGTTGCATAGTAAAAATATTATAACCATATCTTCCTTTTTGAGATTTTCAAGCTATAATATATTATAGTAAATATTTATGGAGGTTCTTTATGAGAGTTTATTTAGGTTTGGACAATACTCCCATTTTAAATGGAGAATACAAAATATTAAAATCTGTTGATTATCTAACTGAAATTATAGGTATAGAAAATTATAAAAATGGGCTTTTAGATGGAAAAAAAATAGTTTTTGATAATTCAGGTATAGGAAAACTTATTAAATCATTAAATTATGAAAATGGCGTATTAGTTTCTGAAGATGATATTGATAATCCTAATGAATACATTCAACTTGCAATTGATGAGAATAAAGCTTCAAAAAGAAATGGAAACTATATACTTTATGCAAATGATGAAACATCTATTTTCACTTTAAAAAATGGTATGTTTGAAAAAAATAAATGGATATTTAATGATAATCCTAACTTTGAAAATCCTATTTTGTTATCAATAGAACATTTTATAGCTAATCATCATGTAGGAGAACAAGTATTTTTCCATGAAGATGGTAAAATAATGTTAATTGAATATTATAGAGAACATACAGGAGCCTTACCTGAAAAATCAACTTGGTTTGACTATGATGAAGATGGTAACCTTATATCAGAAAGAAACTTCAGAAGAAACAAAAAAGACGGTAGACATAAATACTATGATAAAAATGGTACTATATATAAAGATATTTCATATAGAGATGGTAAATTATTTGGACCTTCAATTTATTACAAAGAAGATGGCACAAAACTTATAATCGATTATGAATTTGGTTTTAAAATAGGAGAAAGAGTAGAATAATGGGAATAAATTCCCATTTTTTATTGAAAATATTAGTTAAATAATATAGAATATAGTATACATAATATATAGGACGGTGTAAAATGAGAATAGTTGTAATAGGTGGAGGGGCGTCAGGAATGATGTTTTCTACACAATATAAAAAAATGAATCCAAATGACGAGATAATTTTATTTGAAAAAACTCCATATGTTTCATGGGCTGGATGTCCATCTCCATATTATATAGCAAATGAATTACCACTTAAAAAAGTTATAGGTTCTCCAGCTGATTCTTTTATAAACAAAGGAATAGATGTAAGAATAAACACTAAAGTAAGTGAAATAAATTTTGATGAAAAATATGTTATAGTTAATAACGAAAAAGTTTCATATGATAAATTAGTATTAGCCATTGGTGCTAAATCTACTTTAGATATTAAAAAAGATAAATACTATAGCTTATCACATGCAGTTGATGCAATAGAAATCAAAAATTTCATAGAAAATAATAAACCTAAAAATGCCTTAGTTTTAGGCTTAGGATTTATAGGTTTAGAAATGGTTGAAGCATTACTATTAAATAATATTAATGTAACTGTTGTAGAAAAAGCTAATGATGTATTTAATATATTACCATTAGAATATAGAAATATATTAAAAGAAAAAATAGAAAATAAAAATGTTAAATTAATTCTAGGTAATGGAGTTAAAGAATTTAATGATGAAAATGTAATATTAGAAAATGATGAAAAAATAGATTTTGATATGTTAATAATATCTACAGGTATAACTACTAAAACTGAAATATTAGGAAATAAAATTACCTTATTAAACAATAAAATAGTTGTTGATGATAACTTTAAAACAAATATAGAAGATGTCTATGCCTTAGGAGATGCTGTATTAAATAAAAATATCATAACTAATGAATATACTTATGCTCCTTTTGGTGATGTTGCTAATAAGCATGGAATGATGCTTGCTAAATTACTTTCAGGTAAAAAATCAGAATTTATAGGTGTTATAAATACATATGCAACTTCATTCTTTGATTTAAAAATTGCTGGTACAGGATTAACAGAAGCATCTGCAATAAACAAAGGATACAATGTAGGTAAGGTAAATATGGAGGTATTAACTAAAAATTCTGGATTTAAGGATTCTATTTCTGGAAGTGCTGAAATAATTTATGATAAAGATACTAATACTGTACTTGGAGCAACTATGATAGGAAATGAGGCTGTAGCTCAATTTATAGATCAAATTTCTATAGTTATTAGATTTAAAATAAAAATAGATGATTTAATTTCTGTAGATTTTGCATACTCACCAACTAATGCTAGTGTATGGAACCCATTACTAGTACTTTATAGAAAAGTAATAAAATAGGGAGATTTTCTCCTTTTTTTATTGACAATAAAAATAAATTTATGTATAATAAATCATATGCCGCTTTAGCTCATTCGGTAGAGCAACTGACTTGTAATCAGTAGGTGATTGGTTCGATTCCGATAAGCGGCACCATATTAAAAAATAAATTTGAATATATAAAGGAGAGCCTGGCTCTCCTTTTTACATTACATCTTTCATATTATATAATCCATTTTCAAGTTTTACTAATTTAGAAATAACATTTACTGCACCATCTGAAAATATTTTTCTTGACATAGCACTATGTTTTAATTCTATTATTTCATCTCCTTTAGCATATATTACTGAATGTTCTCCAACAATGGAACCACCTCTAATAGAGTGAACTCCTATTTCATTTTCTTGTCTTTTTTCATCTTTTCTTCCATATACTCTATTTCTTTTTTCATCAAAACAAGAATCAATAATATCAAGTAAAGTATTAGCTGTACCACTAGGAGCATCTATTTTTCTATTATGATGTGCTTCCACCAGCTCTATATCAAAATCTTTAAGTATTTTAGTTGCATATTCAACTATTTTATTTAAAGCATTAACTCCAAAAGAGGTATTAGTCGATTTAAGTATAGCTATATCTTTACTAGCATTTTCTATAATTTTCACTTCATCACTACTATGACCTGTAGTAGCAATCAATACATTTTTCTTTTTAGATACTGCAAACTCTAAAATATCAGATGTTAATAAATGATTTGAAAAATCAATTATGACATCAAATTCCTTATCAACCTTAGAAAAAGAATTAAATTCACCCTTACCAAATATATCTACTCTTCCTACAAATTCATATCCTTTATCCTTAATAGAATTTATTAAATATTCTGACATTACTCCTGCACCAACTACCAATACTTTCATTATTTTTCCTTTCTTTCCTGTATTTTTTCAACAAAAATCATCAATAATTTAACAGGTACAAACCTAACTAAAAATACTGTTATCTTATTTAAAATTCCAGGAATAATCATTCTTTTTCCAATATGTTTTAAAGCATAATCTGCAACATTTTTAGGACTAGCAACACGCATATTATCAAATAATTTAGAATTTTCTAAATTAGAACTTTTAACAAATTCTGTACTAGTTGCACCCGGTGCTAAAATAGAAACTTTAATATTACTGTCTTTTAATTCATGAGATATCGCATTAGTAAAAGATGTTACAAATGATTTTGTAGCATAATATATACTCATTTTAGGTCCAGGCATAAAACTTGCTATAGAAGATACATTTAATATTTTACCTCTATCATATTTTAACATATCTTGAAGATATAGCTTAGTTAATGATACTAAAGATAATATATTTAAATTTATCATATCTATTTCTTTGTCAAGGGAAGTTTCTGAAAAATCTCCAAACAGTCCAACTCCTGCATTATTAATAAGTATTTCTACAAATAGATTTTTGCTTTTTGTGTATTCATATATCTCTTTGGCACTAGATATCAAACTTAAATCCTTTTGTATTACATGTATATCTATGTCCCTATATTTCTCTTTAAATTTTTCTAAAATATCAATTCTTCTTGCAACCAAAATTAAATTTTTACCTTTTTTTGCATAATTTTGTGCAATTTCCATTCCTATACCAGAACTAGCTCCAGTAATTAAAATATAGCTATTATTCATATTTAATATTACTCCTCCAACTACTATTTCTAATTATCACATAAAATATCGCTGCTGCTAAAAAATTTGAAAATAAATTACCATAAAATATTGAATAATATCCTAGGTATGAACTTGTAACAAGTATAAATAAATATCTAAATACCCATATTCTTAAAAATGACATTATAAGGGGGTATATATTTCTACCTAAAGCATTAAATACTGATTGTGTAATAATAAATAATGCAAAAGGAAATACTGAATATGTATAAATATTTAGTGCTTCTTGTGTTTTTATTGCTACATTATAGCTTGGCTCATATAAGGCAATTAAATATTTTGAACTTGAAAGAACTATAACTAAAAGTATTAATGCTACTATTTCTCCTATCAATAAACCCTTTTTATATATATCTTTAGATTTTTTAACATTCCCTACCCCTATATTCATACTTATCATAGTTGTTACCGTAGTTCCTATAGATGTTGGAACGGTAAAACATATATTATTTATCTGTGATGCAATTGCAAGTCCAGCAAAAACATCAGTACCATAAATTTCTATTTCAGCATTAATTAAATAAAAACCTAAATTTATTGAAGTAAATGATAATATAGTTGGTATTGATAATCTTATCATTTCTTTAACTACAGAATAATCAAATCTATATTCCATAATGCTAAGTTTAAACTTATATTTTCTTATAAACAAATCATAATACATCCAAACTGTTGTAAAAATATATGCCGTTAATGAAGCAAATATTGCACCTTTAAGTCCCATTTTAAAGAAAATCAAATAAATAAAATTAAATAAAATTTTTAATATTAATAATACTATCATTCTATAAAAAGTTGCTTCTGGCTCACCAGTCGCACTTTTAATAGCATTGAATATAGATGCCATAAATTGAAATGGTATTATTAATGCACTAAGAGAAAAATATGTTATAGCATAATTTCTAATAACAGGGTCATTTGGTGCTAAAAAATCAGCTCCAAAAAAACATATAGGCATTAAAAATATTCCTAATATAAAGCCAAAAATTAATACTTGTAAAGAAACATTTTTTACACCTTTAAATTCTCCTTTACCATTTAACTGACCTATCATTGACATAGCCACTACACTTAATCCTTGAGATATAGCTATTAACATATTATACACAGGTTGTACATATGAAACACTTGCTCCAACATCTGTCCCCAATATTCTATTTAGAAACAATCCATCTGAAAATGGTATAAGTACTTGAACTATAGACATCATAAATGTTGGTATAGTTAAAAAAAGTATTGTTTTTATAGTATCCCCATGTATTATCATTTCACGTCTTTCATCTAAATTCATTTTTAATAAATTATTCATATATTCCCTCTTATTATTTTCAATATAAATCAATAATACTTTATACTGAATATTAAGTCAAGGAATTTTAATATATTGTCTTATTTTCATATGTAAGGTATAATTTAAGGGTAAGAGGTGTTTTATGAAAATAAATAAACTAAGAAGTCTGAACTTATTAATTAAACCTGCATCTTGCAATTGTAATTTAAGATGTAGTTATTGCTTTTACTTTGATGTTGCAGAAAATAGAGAAACATATACTTATGGAAATATGTCTTTTGAAACATTAGAAAATTTAGTAAAAAAAGTTTATGACTGTGTAGAATATCAAGTAAACTTCATATTCCAAGGTGGAGAGCCTACAATGAGAGGTATAAATTATTATTATAAACTTCATGAACTTATAGAAAAATATAATATAAATAATGTAAATACAACATTTTCTCTACAAACAAATGGAACTTTATTAAATAAAAGATGGTTTGATTTATTTAAAAAATATAATTATCTAATTGGTGTATCACTTGATGGAACTAAAGATATACATGATATTTTCAGAATAGATATTAGGCAAAAAGGAACATTTGATTCTGTACTTAATAATATAAATAAATTAAGAGAACAACAAATTGATTTTAACATATTGTGTGTTGTAAACTCAGAAGTTTCAAAAAATGCAAAAGAAATATACAATTTTTTTAAAGAACAACAATTTAAATTTATACAATTTATTCCAGCTTTAGATCCTCTAAAAAATTATGATGAGCAAGATTATACTTTAACTGCTGAAAATTATGGTGAATTTTTAGATGAGATTTTTAATCTATGGTATGAAGATTTAAAAAAAGGTAATTTTATAAGTATAAGATACTTTGAAAATCTTTTATTAATTTTATCAGGAAGAAATCCTGAAGCATGTGATATGGTTGGTCATTGTTCTGTTAATACTGTTATAGAGGCTGATGGTTCTGTATATCCTTGTGATTTCTATGTTGTTGATGAAAGAAGATTAGGAAATATCAATACTCAAACTATACCTGAAATTATATTCTCACAAAAGGCAACAGAGTTTGTAAGAGAATCATTTAAAATTGATGAAAAATGTAAAACTTGTAAATATTTAAAAATATGTAGAACTGGGTGTAAAAGACATAAAGATGAAAATAATGTAAACAAATTCTGTTATAGTTATAAATATTTTTTTGGAAAAAATTTAGATAAACTTGTGGATATAAGAAATAGATTTATTAAATAATATTTTATATAAAAATTTAAAGTATTTCAAAATAAAAAAAGCTTGTTTTTTTTCACAAGCTTTTTTATTAATTAAAACTATATATAATTATATCCCCTTTTTATTTTATTACATTTCCTATATTCTATTTCCATTTTCATCAAAGAAATGTAAAGCTTCTGTATCAAATCCGAAATTATGAACTTCACCAATTTCATATTGATAATGTCCAGGCATTGTAACAACTAAATTAGTTCCATCAGTTAATTTACAGTAAAGTAATTTTTCTTTACCTAACATTTCTATAACTTCTATAGTTGCAGCAAATCTATTTTCATGTTCTTCTCCACTTAAAAATCTTTCAGATCTAATACCTAAAGATACTTTTTTACCTTCATATTCTCTTAATCTTTCTTTATCTATCTCATTAGCTTTAATAACAACTTCTTCAGAATTAGATATGAAGTGAGCATCTTTAATATATCCCTCCATAATATTCATAGTAGGAGAACCAATAAATTTAGCTACAAATATATTTTGAGGTTTGTTATAAAATTCTTCTGGTTTACCAACTTGTTGTATTTTACTATCATTCATTAATACTATTCTTGTTCCCATAGTCATAGCTTCTGTTTGATCATGTGTAACATATATAGTAGTTGTATCTAAATTTCTATGTATTTTAACTAACTCTATTCTCATATGTTCTCTTAACTTAGCATCTAAGTTAGATAATGGTTCATCCATTAAGAATACTGCTGGTTTTCTAACAATAGCACGTCCAAGTGCAACCCTTTGTCTTTGTCCTCCTGAAATATCAGATGGTTTAGAGTAAAGATATTTTTCTATTTGTAGAATTTTAGCTGCTTCTAAAACTCTTTCATGTATCATTTTTTTATCCATTTTTCTCATAGCAAGAGAAAATGCCATGTTATCATAAACTGTCATATGTGGATATAGTGCATAACTTTGGAAAACCATTGCTATATTTCTATCTTTTGAGTGTACTTTATTCATTATTTTATCATCAAATAATAACTCTCCTGTTGTAATTGAGTTTAATCCAGCTATCATTCTTAATAATGTTGATTTTCCACACCCTGATGGACCTAGTATAACACAAAAATCTTTACTTTCTATTTCTAAATTTATATTTTCTAAAGTATAAACATCATTTCCCTCATATTTTTTCCCTACATTTTTTAATTCTACTTTCATATATTCTCCTATCCTTTCACTGATCCACTACTTAATCCAGATACTAATTGTTTTTGTAGTATTATAAATAATAATACTATCGGTATTGCTGTTAAAATTCCTCCTGCAGCAAACACTGGTTCTAGTCTTGTTCTATCATCAGCAATTAACGTAAATAAACCAGCTGCAAGTGTATATTGTTTAGGATTTGTAAGTAATATTCTTGGTAATAAGAAATCCATAAATGGACCTATAAATGACCATAATGCAATTATAGCTAACATAGGTTTTGCTATAGGCATAATTATCAATCTATAAACCTGCATATTAGAAGAACCTTCCATTCTAGCAGCCTCATCAAGTTCTGGAGATATAGAATCTATATAACCTTTAAGTATAAAAGTATTACCTGCTATACCACCTATTGAATAGATTGATATTAACATTAATGTTCTTGTAAAGAAAGGAAAAATAGATACTATAATCTGGTGCATAGTATAATAAGCAGCTATTCCTGCAAATGCTGGTATAACTTGAATTAACATTATTGCCATTAATGATACTTTTTTACCTTTAAATCTAAATCTTGAGTATACATATCCTGTGAAAGATACTATAAATAATGTAAATAAAGCTGTAGCTGTTGCTATAACTATAGTATTTACTACCCATCTTAAAAACAATGTTTTACTAAATAAAATACTGTAATGTTTTAATGAAAAAGTAAAACTTGAACCTAATATTAAATATTTTTGTTGTTCTCCATTAAATGATGCAACAACCATAAATAAAAGTGGTACTATTATTAATAAAGCCCAAATAGTTAAAATAGTATAACTAAGTCCTAATCCAACTTTTCCTGCAAAATTCAAAGGTGGTTTATCTGATAAATATAAATTAGTATTTTTACTTTTCTTAGCCATTATTTCCCCTCCTTGAACGCTTTAGAATTTTTAAATCCTAAATATGCTACAAACATCAATCCTATTGAGATAAATACTGTTATTGCAGCCCCTATAGATTGATATTGTTTCTCTATAGTTAGTTTATAAATATATGAAATTAGTAAGTCTGTACTTCCTGCTAAGTTTCCATATTTAGACGGATCAAATGGTCCACCACCATTAAACAGATAAATTATAGAGAAATTATTAAAGTTAAATGTATATTGTCCTATTAATAATGGTGCTGTTTGGAATAGAACTAAAGGTACAGTAATCTTAGTTAATTTTTGCCAAGCAGTTGCACCATCTATATCTGCTGCTTCATATAAATCAGCTGATATACCTTGAAGTACTCCTGTTGATAATAAGAAAACATATGAGCTTCCTAACCATGTTTGTAGTGAGATTAATGCAACCCTTGTTAAAGTTGTACTATTTTTTATAGCCCAATCTCCACCAAACATAAATTCTAATATCTTAGTAATTTGTCCAGTTCTTGAAGACATAATACTAAAGAACATTATTGTAATAAATGCTGGTACTGCCCATGGTAATAAGTATATTGTTCTATATAAAGTTTTACCTTTAATTCTTTCATTATTTGCAAGTAATGCAAGTCCGAATCCAACTGTAATTGCAAGAGTTGTTGCAAATACTGTCCATAATAATGTCCAACCTAAGATTAACCAGAATGGTCCTCCTGCAATCCCTGTTCCTGTAAGTAATAACTTATAATTTTCAAAACCTATCCATTGGAACTTAGATTGATTATTAGGATCCATACCTGCAAATGATAATAATATTGTTGTCATTATTGGTAAAATTACTACAAATATTAATAAAATAAATGAACTTATAGAAACTATATAAGGGAACCCCTCTTCTTTTAATGATTCTATAGTTTCAAAAGTAGTTTTAGGTCTAATACCTTTTAATTTTGCAACCATAACATCTTTAGCATCTTTAAATGATAAATATGAAATTGTAATTGTAAATAATATTAATATAATAGAAATTATTCCTTCTATCATAAATATTATAGATTTATCTAATTTTTTACCATTCTTTGCAAGAGAAATTAATCCTCTTATACCCTCTCCTCTATAGTTTCCATAACCTAAAGTATAAGGGATTGCTACAAAATAAATAAATAATAAACCTATAAAAAATAATGCTGCCTTAAAGTATTGTTTATTATGATATTGTCCAAATCCTGGGAATAATAATGATAATAATGCTGGTGTTTTATTTATTGATTCAATTTCTACAGGTATTTTTCTATATAAATCAGCTATATCTTGTTGCATTATCTTATATCTTGATTTAACTTCAACAGTAGATAAATAATTTAAAACATTTATTCTACTCTTAATACCCTCACTTGGAATATCAAGTTTTAATACTTCCAATTTATCTTTTAATTCCATTTTTAATTGACTAATTTGAGTTCTTAATGCTTTTCCTGAAATTAATCCCTCACTATGACTATTTTTTAATTTATCTACTTCTGATTTGAAAATATTTTTTAAATCTTGTTTTTTAGATTCAAATTCTTTAATTTTTTCTTCTTCATCATGTCTTGAAAGAGTTGATAATTTAAGTTGTAATTCTTTCTTTTCCTTAATTGATTCACTATATAATTTTATTATACTTGGTAATCTATCAATTTTTATAGCACTCTTTTTAGATTCCAATTCAAAATCATAGCTTTTTTCTTCTTTACCTGCATAAAATAAATTCAATTTTTCTGCTTCAAATAATTCAATTCTTAACTTTGCTTCTTTTTCATCAAATTTTGATAATAATTCTTTCTTTTCAGTAAACTTAAGTTTATTTAATGCAGAAAGATATATTTTTTCTTCTTCAAGTAATTTTTTCATTTCCACAATATATGAATGTGAATTTTTATTTGTTGTAATGCCATCAGCTACATCTTTTAAATAAAGATTTTTCCTTGCATGAGGATTATCTAAACTATCATAAACTTTATGATTCATGATTATTCCCCTCTTTCTTTTTGTTTAAATTTTAATATATAAATAACCAAGATAAATTGAATAATTATACTTAAATAATAAAAAATTGTATCTTGTTTAAATACAAATATTTTAAATAGTATATTAGAAGTTATAAATAAAGTCCATACCCCTTTATATAAGCTATTTATTTTATAATGTCTATAAGACACATATGTATATATTGAAAAAATCATAAATATAGAAACTGAACTAAAATATTTTATCATTTCCACAGTAATATAATCATTCAAAGATATACCAGTTTTGGAATGTACTTCATTAAATAAGTCTATACTTTTAACTGCATACATACCATTTAAACTTTCAAATATCATTATAAACAAAACCATAAGTAAAAACTTATTTAATGTATTTCTATCTAATTTCATAAATCCTCTTCTTTAAAAAAGGAGTAAGTGCTTTTAGAACATGTTCTTTAACACCTACTCCATTTAATCTATTGTCCTAAATTTGTTAATAATGCTTTAAAGCTTGCTTGTACTTCTTTATATGCCTCTTCTGGAGTTGCAGGTTTTTTAGCTTCCCATGAAAGTAAAGCATTTTCCCATGTTGTCCATACTTGTCCCCATTCTTGGAATAATGGTCTTGAAATAGCTCCTTCATATCCTTCTATAACTGAAGTTATAACTTTTTTATCTAATTCTTCTAATTCAAGTTTAGCATATTCATCTGTAGAAACGTTAGGCATGATTTTACCTGTTATTTTATAGAAATCTGCTGCAAACATTGGATTCATAATTTCAGCTATTACTGCTTCAGATAAAGCTAATTTTTCCATGTTTTCTTCATTTCTAGCATTAATTGATAAAGCCCATCCACCTTTCCAGTGTTTTAATTCTTTACCAGCAAATTTAGCTTGATTTAATCCAGCAACTTCTAAGTCTTCTCCAACTAATCCTGACCAAGCTGCTAATTCCCATGGACCAGAAATTCTAACTGAACCTTTTTTACCAGTTTTGAAATTATCATCCATGTATCCATAAACTGCTGTTATATCAAAAATAGGAAGTTTTTTATCATTTGATTCTTTCCAATATTTATGTAATCCAACAAACATAGTTTGTACTTCTGGAGTTAATTCTGCCCAATCTTTTGTTAAGTCAGAAAAGAATTTATCTCCATCTTTACCTAATAATTCTACACCAAATCCATTAGTTATAGCAACAGCCCACCATGCGTTAAATACAGGTATCATAGCAACTTCAGGAGAAAGTTCAGCTAAATCTAAATTAGCTAAATCTATTCCGTTTGCTGCAACGTTTTTAGTATTGTATCCTAATAATAATGTTTCAATATTGAAAGGGAATCCATAGTATGAACCATCAAATTTTAATTGTCCACCAAGTCCTTTATCAAAATCTCCAAATCCACCAATTTTATTACCTAAAGCTTTAGCATCAAATGAAGCTAATAAGTCTTTTCCGTGTAATGATTCTATTCTATCTAATGGTATAGCAAAAACGTCAGCTACATCTTCATTTTCAGCATTAGTTTCTTCAATAACTTTCATATGATCAAATGAACCAATAACTTTTAAATCTATTGTAGCATCAGGATTTTTTTCCTTAACTCTTTCTATTGCTGCCTCATAATAAGGTTTCCAAGATTCTTCAGCTTGTACAACTATATGTCCTGTTAAACCTTCTCCATTTCCAGTTTTAACATCTCCTTTAGAACCACAAGATATTAATAAAGAAAACGCTAAAAATACACTTGTTGCAAGTTTCTTAAAATTCATAATTCTTCCACTCCTACTTCTTTAATTTTTATATTTTTTATGCAATCGTTTGCAATTTTCACTAATATTATACCTCATTAATTACTAAAGTCAACATATTTTTCATAAAAAGTTTACTTATTAAATATATTAGCAGAAAAAAGTTGGAAAAATTAAATTTATGTTATTTATAAAGATATACTTATATATTAAACTAAAATCAATACTTTTAAAGCTTAAGCATTTTCAGTTCCATAATCATTGTTGTATATTCTTTTAACTATTTTATCTATACTTATTTCTTCAAATTTAATATTTTCTATTTCAAGATTATTGAATAATTTTAGTATTAATTCTTTTTCTCTTTCTATATTATTTTCAAATATAATTCTTAAATTATTTTTTTCTAATTTATATTCTTTTATTATTTTATCTAAAATAAATTCATTCATTAAATCAGAAACATTAGTAGTGTTAATTAAATTACATATGCAAACTTTGTCTTTTGAATATATTTTTTTCAAATTTTCTAAACTATTCTTATATATAATCTCTCCATTATTAATTACAATAATATTATTACACAAATATTCTACATCTCTCATATCATGTGTTGTAAGTAACATAGTAATATTTTCATCTTCATTAATTTTCTTTAAAGTTTTTAAAATTTTATCCTTAATAACTACATCTAATCCTATAGTTGGTTCATCTAAAAAAAGAATTTTAGGTTTATGAAGTAATGCTCCTGCTAAATCAGCTTTCATTCTTTGCCCTAAAGATAGTTGTCTTATTTGTTTATACTTTATTTCCTCTATATTTAAAATATTATCAAGATACTTATATCTTTCTTCAAATTCTTTATTACCTATTCCATATATCTCTTTTAAAAGTTTCAGATTATCTTCTAATGTCAAATCCCACCATAAACTTGACTTTTGACCAAATACTACACCTATAATCTTAGCATTCTCAATTCTATTTTCAGTCGGTATTAAAGAATTAACATAACAATTACCAGATGTTGGAGTTAATATACCTGTTAACATTTTAATAGTAGTTGATTTTCCACTTCCATTAGGTCCTAAAAATCCTAATATTTCTCCTGCATTAATTTCAAAATTAAGATTAGATACTACTCTAAGTACTTTTTTATCTCTACTAAATAAACCTTTTCTTTTATATATTGTAAATTCCTTAGTTAAATTTTCAACTTTTATTATACTATGACCCTGAGCTTTCATATCTTTTTTCACCTTGCTTCCAAATTATTTTTGTAATCATAATTAAAACTATAACTATAATAATTAATTTCATAAAAATATATATATTTAATTTTTCTAACAATATATACTTTATAGGGTAATATGCTGTTAAAGAATAAGCAAATACATATGTCAAAATCATTTGCATAACTTTTGGATATATAGTTATTGGATATTTAGCATAAGTAGATATTGAATACAACGCATTTAATATGCTGAACCCTTTTTTGATGTAAAAGACTGATGATGTTGCAATTACTTTAAGACAAGTATAGACTATTACACCTATTACAAGAAAAAACAATGTTTTTAAAATCAAGATAAAATTAATATCTATTTTTAATTTTAATACAGCATAAACATATAAACTTATTCCTGTAATTATTTCTCCAAGAGCATCAAATTGTACTTTTTCTATAATTATTTGAAATAAAGGATTTAATGGTCTTACTAAATATTTATCATATAAGCCTCTAGTAACTCCATTGCTAGAAAAATTCCATAAGAAATCTGAATAAAAATGGTCGATACCTTTTGTTAATTGAGCAAAACCATATAAGGCTAACATTTGATAAACATCAAATTCATCTATACTAGATGTATTGTTATATAATATTCCAATGAATAATAATCCACTTATTTGTATAATTAGAAAAGCAAGAATCCCAATTATGAAATTAGACATTGAATTTGTAAATATTTTAAATTCGTACTTAAATTTAACTAAATATATATGTAAATATTTTAAAATCGTCTTCATCTACCCTCCATTTACTTGTAATCTAATTTTAGCTTTGCTATATACTACATTAACAACTATCCATAATATTATGCACCATATCGCTTGAATTAATAATATTTTGACAGAATTATATCTTGAAAATTTATTTAATAATATAGAAACTGATCCAAAATTAATGTAGTAAAAAGGTGTAAGTTCTAAAAATTTAACTACCCTATCAGGATAAAAACTTAATGGAAATAGTTGTCCTGTAACTATCATTAATATTGCATTTTCTAACATTATAAAGCCCCAAATATAGTTGACAAAAAAAGAACAAAATCCAACTAATATACTTATTTCAAAATTTATAATAATACTAAATAATAATGAAACAGTATAAAATAAAATACTTCCTAGAGTTATTTCAGACTTTATATTAAATATATTCATATATATTATTAACATTGATATTATTGGTAAAAATAACATTGTTAGGTTATATAAAACTTGCCCTATTCCTTCTCCTACTAATTTTTTTATATAAGATACTGGTCTTATGAAACTATTTGTTATTTCCCCACTTTTAACTTCGTTAGAAATTATTCTTGCTATATCTACATTTATTATCATGGCTGTCAAATTAGACATAAGAGTATACAGTATAATTGAATTAAAGCTATAGCCCTCTATTGTGGGTTTACCAGAACTATTATAAACCACAGACCATAAAAATAGCATCCCTAAAATATTAAATATCCCTGATAACACAGAAATCCAGATATCCCATTTATATACTAAACTTCTTTTCAAGCTATTTCTTGAATAAATACTAATTATCTTCATTTCATTTTTAAGACTAAATAATAATATTTAATATTAATGTTAGTCTTCCTTTCTGAAAAATTTTAATTTTATAATAGGTCTTATTTTGATATTTTTTATTCTCTATTTTAACATCTTTCTATAATTCATATAAATTAATTAAAATATTTTCCAATGTTTGTTCATTTATTTCTAAATTTATTACTTGATTTTTTTCTATAATTTCTTTCATAGCATTTAAAAATTCATCTTTTGATTTTAATTTTAATTTATATTTTAAATCATCTATTTTTTCTTTTATGTAACTATCACTAATTTCAAATTCACTGTCATTTTTTATTTCAACCATTATTTCATGAGTTATACCAGATTTTTTTAAAAGTTCATCTATATTCCCTTTATAATAAAGAAGTCCTTTATTAATTATCATAATCTTTTGAGTAACATTTTCTATATCTTCTAAATCATGTGATGTTATAACTACAGTTGTATTAAATTCCTTATTTATTTTTTTTATTAATTCATGAATATTTTTCTTAGATTTTACATCTAATCCTATTGTAGGTTCATCTAAGAATACTAATTCTGGATTATGTAAAAAAGTTGCAACTAATTCACATTTAGTCTTTTGTCCTAAACTTAATTCTCTAACTGGTTTATTCTCTAGTCCATTCAACTCTAATATCTCACTTAATTTTTTTAAATTATTTCTAAACTCTTCATCTGGTATGTCATATATTCTTTTTAAAATATAATATGTGTCAATAGATGGTAAATCCCATTCTAGTTGCGATCTTTGACCAAACATTACCCCTATATTTTTAACATATTTTTTTCTATTTTTTTGAGGTTCTACACCATTTATTAATATAGTTCCACTTGTTGGTTTTAATATTCCAGATAACATCTTTATAGTTGTACTTTTACCAGCTCCATTTACACCAAGAAACCCTATTATATCCCCTTTTTCAACTTCAAATGAAATCCCTTTTATTGCTTCAAAGTCCTTAAATTTCTTAGTCAATTTTTCAACTTTTATATAACTCATTTAATTATCTCCTTATATTTTAATTTTGTATTTTAGTAATCAAATTACCTACTAATTTCCTACTGATGAATATTTTTTTTCTAATTTTTTAAATAATAAATATGACATTACAAAAAAAAGTATTCCTGCTAAAGGAAAAAATAAGTCTAAATAATTATTTTGAGGTTTAATCTTATTTAATATTATACTTATTGGATAATATGATACTAATGTTACTGGCAATATATATGAGAAAAAATCTTGTATATATTTTGGAAATACATCTTTTGGATATTGCATCATTGATACACTTCCTTGTATAAATATTCCTGTAAATTCAATATATTGTGTAAATAGAAATGTTAATGAGCCTACAGCAATATATATTCCAGCATAAAGACTTGTTGATGAAGCTAAAACAAATAACAAGTAGATTAGCTTATATATATTACTAATGTGTTCAAAATTATAGAATAAACCAATAATTAAAACAAATATAGCTAATAATAACCTACCTATTCTCACGGGCTGAAAATTATATGCAGAAATTTGTAGCAATGTAGAATATGGTCTTAATAAATATCTATCGTATTTCCCCTCTCTTATTATAGATTGAATATTTGATTCAAATCCTCTAAAAAATACTTCTGAAAATGAAAACGAAAAGTTAATTATTCCATAAAGTAAAAAAACTTCTGTTAATTTCCAATTATTTAAACTTCCAAATTTATTAAATAAAGATAATAATCCTAAAAATTCAAATAATATTATTAGTAATTGATTAAATAATCCTACCATAAAATTAGCTTTATAGACTAAATTAGATTTTAAAACCATTTTTATTATATGTATATATTTTAGCATACTAACCTCCATAAATTTCTAATCTACTTGTAAATTTCTCATAGACTTTTTTAGAATATTTATAAAATATAAATATCCATATAAGTTGTATCATTATTTGTAAAAAAATCTCCTTATAATCATAAACACCATTAAATATTAATGCTGGTGTATCTACGATAAATTTAAATGGTTGATATTTTAAATACACAACTAACTCTTTAGGATAAAAAGATAATGGAATTATCATACCTGATAACATAAAAGTAAGAGATGTAATCAAACCTATAAAATTAGAGATTGATGTAAATATGAAACACAGACTATATATTGAAACAGTAATCAACGAACTTAATATAGTAGATAAAAAAATACTTATTAAGAAAAAGAAAAATATATAGATTTTAGGTAATATTATTGAAATCTCACTTAAATTAAAGATAGGGAATATAAGTAATACAATTATAAACATAGGTACTGACCTTACTAAAAATCCAACTAATCTCCATGAAAATGTTTTAGAAAAAATTGAATTAAATATACTAACAGGTCTAATCAAATCAATGGAAATAGTACCCGTCCTAATAGAATCAAAATCTTTCCAATTTATATTCCAAGGAACTATCATAAATAAAAATTGTGTCATCCAAATATATGTAATAGTTTGAGAAACACTCATTGGCGATAACAATTCATTTTGGGAAACAAACGCAGTTATTGTATATATTCTAAATATTGCGAAAAATAACTGTGTTACTATTCCAGAAATAATTGATATTACAAATTTTTTTGAAAGTTTCATTTCTTTAATAATTTGGCTAAGTAACATTAAATAATCCTCCTTTTATATTTTTTATTCTACTAAATTTTAATTAGCTTTTTATTATACCCAGCTAATACTATTTTGTCAAGACAAAAAACTACACCTACAAAATCTCCTAAATTCCAAAAGTAAGTGTCCAAAAAAGAAGTTGAAAAAAAATAGGATATACAGTACAATCATAAATGACGAAATCTATTGAAAGGAACTGTATATCCATGACTAATAATAACACATATTTTGAAATTAATAAAGAGAAAAAATTTAAACACCTTACTAAAGTTGATAGAGGTATAATATCTCATATCCTTAAAGAACATAACATTAAAGATTTAACCAAATATATTATTAAGCCCTCTACTAAAAACAGAAAATATTTTATCTCTGTATTAAATAAAATTTCTATTTCTTTAAATAAATCTATCAAAACTATTAAAAGAGAAATAACTAGAGGTACTATTAAACAACTTGATATTTTCTATAGACCTATTTTAATTTATGCTTTTAATATATCTCATGATAAATATAGAGAAAGAATTACTAAAAAAGAATTACCTCTTAAAATTGATAATAATACTAAATTACCTTTTGAAATAGCTAGATTATTAAATAATAAATTTTCTCCTTATGCTATTATTCAAATTCTTAAGAGTAAGTATAATATTAACTTTTCTATTCAAACTCTATATAATTATATACATAAAGATTTATTTAAGTTTGTTGGATATAAAAAAGTTGATAATACAATAATATATAAGAGTAAGGGTAATAGAACATATAATAAAAGAGTTATTAAATCTGGTGGTTTATCTATTGATGATAGAGAAGATTTAGTTAATTTTAGAGAAATATTAGGGCATTGGGAGATTGATACTGTTGTTGGAATTAGAGAGGGTAAATCTAAAGTTATACTTACTCTTACTGAAAGAGTTTCAAGATTAAATATTGTTACTTTATTAGATGCTAAGACTAATGATAATGTTATTAAAGAGGTTAAGAAGATAATTAAAAGTAATAAGTATTTAATTCATTCTATTACTTCTGATAATGGTGTTGAATTTTCTAATGTTAAGGATATTAACGATTTGGGGGTTAAGTGGTATTTTGCTCATCCTTATTGTTCTAATCAGAGAGGTTCTAATGAGAATAATAATAAGTTTATTAGAAGATTTATTAATAAGGGTAAGTCTATGAATAATTTAAAGAAAAAAGATGTTAAATTTATTGAAAATTTTATGAATAATTATCCTAGAAAAATTTTCAATTCTTCAACATCTTTACAAGTTTATGAGTGCTTGTTAAATCTTATTTAATTCTTTTTTTGGACACTTACTTTTGGAATTTAGGATCTTTTGTGGTGTAGTATTTTCAATCTTTAGTATTAATACTTACTTTATTTATTGACCTAAATTTGTTAATAATGCTCTAAAACTTGCTTGTATATCCTTATAAGCTAACTCTGGTGTAGCAGGTTTTTTAGCTTCCCATGAAAGAATAGCATTTTCCCATGTTTCCCATACTTGTTCCCATTCTTTAAATAAAGGTCTTGATACTGATACTTCATATCCATCTATAACAGCATTTATAGCTTTTTTATCTAAATCAGATAAATCAACTTTAGCATAATCTTCTTTAGAAACATGTGGCATAACCTTACTTGTATATCTATAAAAATCAGCAGCATATTCAGGATTCATAATTTCAGCTATCACAGCCTCTGATAAAGCCAATTTATTAGCATCTTCTTCATTTCTAGCATTGATAGATAATGCCCAACCACCTTGCCAGTGTTTTAATTCTTTACCTGCAAATTTAGCTGTGTTAAGTGCTGCCACATCAAAATCATCTCCAACTAATCCTGACCAAGCAGATAATTCCCATGGACCTGCAATTCTAACTGAACCTTTTTTACCAGTTTTAAAATTATCGTCCATGTATCCATAAACTGCTGTTGTATCAAATAAAGGAAGTTTTTTATCATTTGATGCTTTCCAATATTTATGTAAACCAACAAACATTTTTTGCATATCTGGAGTTAGTTCTGACCAATCTTTTATTAAATCAGAAAAGAATTTATCTCCGTCTTTAGCTAATAACTCAACTCCAAAAGCGTTAGTTATAGCAACACCCCACCAACCATTTATAATTGGTATCATTCCAACTTCAGGTGAAATTTCAGCAAAATCTAAATTAGATAAATCTACTCCATTTATTACAACATTTTTAGTATTATATCCTAATAACAATGTTTCAATATTAAAAGGGAATCCAAAATATGAATCATTAAATTTTAAATGTCCTCCAAGTCCTTTATCAAAATCTCCAAATCCTCCAAGTTTTACACCTAAAGCTTTAGCATCAAATGGAGCTAATACATCTTTTTTATAAAGAGATTCCATTTTATGTAATGGAACAGCAAATACATCTGCCACATCTTCATTTTCAGCATTAGTTTCTTCAATAGCTTGAATATGGTCAAAAGAACCAATAACTTTTAAATCTATTTTAGCTTCAGGATTTTTTTCTTTAACTCTAGCTATAGCTTCTTCATAATAAGGTGCCCAAGTTTTTTCAGCTTGTACAACTATATGTCCTGTTAAACCATTGTTAGTTTTTTCTGATATTTTAGAACCACAAGATAGTAATAAAGAAAACATTAAAATTCCACTTGTAACAAGTTTTTTTAAATTCATAATTTTTCACTCCTAATTTATTTTATTTATGCAATCGTTTGCAATTTACATTAACATTATATTCCAATAATCTTTATTGTCAATATCTACATTAATATTTTTTATACTCTCACATTAAATTAGAGTGTGTTTTAATTACTAAAACATTAATATTTTCTATATTATTTTATATTATGAAATTTTTCATACATTTTTTATATATTTTTTTCTAATATTAAAATATTTAATGGTTTAACTGTGTATTCATTTACTATATTTATTTCTTCACATTCAACCTTATTAAATTCATTAAAAATTACAGTATATTTTCCACTATCTAAAATAATATTTTGTTCTTCCTTACTTACATTAGCTATAATATATATATTTCCAAATGAATATGCTAACACATTATCATCTGCTTTAATAAGTTTAAATACTTCATCTATTTTTTCATAACTATCTAATTTAAGTATTTTTTTATCTTTCCTATAACTAATTAAATCTGATAAATATTTTACATATTCACTATATTTTTCAGCCCTATCAAAATCAAATTTATTTATTTCATCACTTGATTTATATGAATTTTCTACTCCATTTTTTGTTCTAAAAAATTCCTGACCTGCATGTATAAATGGTATACCTTGCGACATCATAATTAAAGTTGTAGCAATAGATTGCATTTTAACTCTATCTTCTAAACTATCATAATTGTTAGTTATTTCTATGTGGTCATAAACTGTATTATTATCATGTGCCTCAATATATTGTATTAATTGATTTGGTGCAATATATGATTTTAAGCCCTTACCACCCTTAATGCTAGATAAAAGTCTTTCATCAAATCTTCCACCACTTACAAAACCTTGACCAAGTCTTTCATATGTAGAACCTCTTAAGCTATCCCTAATATCATCATTAAAAAATGCGATATTTGGCATTTTATAAGCATTTAATTGATTTGCTTTTAAATCATTACTTAGAGAAGTAGCAAGATCCCAACCCTCACCAAGGAGTATTATACTTTCATCTATTTTATCTAATTCTCTTCTGATTTCATTCATAGTTTCAACATCTAATATTCCCATTAAGTCAAATCTAAATCCATCAAGATTAAATTCACTTGCCCAATATTTAACACTATCAACTATATATTTTCTTATCATAGCTCTTTCACTTGCAACATCATTCCCACAACCAGTACCATTACTAAAATGGAAATATTCTGTTTTTCTAAAAGCATAATTTGGTATAGTTTTAGATAAAGAATGAGCAAGTGCATCATATACGTGATTATACACTACATCCATAATTACTCTTATTCCATTTTTATGTAAAATTTCTACCATTTCTTTTAATTCATTTATTCTTGAATAAGGATCGTTAGGATTACTTGAATATGAACCCTCAGGTACATTGTAATTTACAGGGTCATATCCCCAGTTATATCTTAAATCAGGATTTAATTCATCTACTGAATCAGTTGAATAATCATATATTGGTAAAAGTTGAACATGAGTAATTCCTAATTTTTTCAAATAATTTAATTGTTTTTCTTCAACTACCCCTAAATATTTACCTCTATTTTTAGCAGTTAATGTAAAATCTCTAATATGTAATTCATATATTACTGAATCTAACATATTAAACTTAGGTATTCTATTACCCTTTAAAGTTTTAGATAAATCAACTACAACTGATTTACCTGAATTTGCTTCACTAGCAATAGCATATGGATCAGTTGTTTCAAAAACTTCTCCCTCAAAAAATGTCTTATACATATATGGAATTTTATCTAAATCTCCATTTACAGTTAATTCAAAAATACCTTTATCAATATCTTTTATCATTTCTAAAACTTGATTATTAATTAATAATTCAACTTTAGTTGCAGTAGGAGCAAATACTCTAAAAACAGTATTTTCTTTAGAATATTCTATACCTAATTTACCGTCATACTTATATCTTAAATCTAAACCTAAATTTCTTAAATCATTATCTATTTTTCTTGTTATCATTACTACACCCTTACTTATTTATTTAATCTAAAATATGTTTTTGTTAAATCATAAATTTCTTCACTTAACTCTTTAGTAAGCATTTCTTTTCTAACTCTCCAAGACCAGTTACCTAAAGTAGATGGTGTATTCATTCTACCCTCATCACCAAGTTCTAAAAAGTCTTGCATTTGTGCTACTGCTAAATTAGCAACTGATGACCATGCAGATCTAATAAATCCTTTAACATAATCTTTAGGGTCTGTTAAATGTAAGTATTTTTTAGCAAACTCAACTTCAACTGGATTTGCATTGTTAAACCATGTTTTAACAGTATCACTATCATGAGTTCCTGTATACACTGCCCAATTTCTTTCAGTTTGATGAGGTAAAAAATCACTTTCATTTTCAGGATTAAATGCAAATTGTAACATTTTCATGCCAGGAAATCCTGTTTTTTCTCTAAATTTAACTACATCTACAGTTGTATATCCTAAATCTTCAGCAACTATATCTATTTTACCTAAAGACTGTTCAACTGCTTCAAATAATTCTACTCCAGGGGCTTTTACCCATTTACCATTTCTTGCATCTTCATCAAATTTAGGTACTGCCCAATATGATTCAAAACCTCTAAAATGGTCTATTCTTAACACATCAATATATTTCATAGTTTTTTCTATTCTATTTATCCACCATTTAAAGCCTGTTTCTTTATGTTTTTCCCAATCATATACAGGATTCCCCCATTTTTGTCCTCCTGCACTAAATCCATCAGGTGGGCAACCTCCTACTATATCATCTAAGAATAAATCTCTATCTTTCCACACTTCTAAACTATCAGGAGAAACATAAATAGGCATATCCCCTATAATCTTAATTCCTAAAGAATTAACATATTCTTTCCATTTCTTATATTGCCCAAAGAATTTGTATTGTATAAATTTTTGATAATCTATTCTATCTTTTAATAATTTTTCATATTTTTCTAATTCTACTAAATCCCTATCTTTAACTTCTTTTGGAAAATCTTCCCAAGAAATATTTCCAAAATGTTCTTTTAATGCCATAAATAAAGAATAATCATTAATCCAATCAGAATTTTCATCTATGAATTTATGGTATTCCTTATCTTCTACATTTTTAAAGTTTTCAAAAGCCTTTGCAAGTACTTCTTTTCTTGTCATATAAATCTTACCAAAATCTACTCTATTAACATCATTTCCATAATCTAAATTTTGATAATCTTCTTTATTAAGCAATCCCTCTTCTTCAAGTATTCTAAAATCTATAAAATATGGATTCCCTGCAAATGATGAAAATGATTGATAAGGTGAATCTCCATATCCTGTAGGACCTGTAGGTAATATTTGCCAATAATATTGACCAGATGCTTTAAGAAAATTAGCAAATTCATAAGCTTCTTTTCCTAAATTACCTATTCCGTATTCACTCCATAATGAAGAAATGTGCATAATTATTGCACTTTTTCTATTCTTATTAATATGTTTGTAATCAAAATTTTGTTCCATTATTATCTCCCTCTAAAATATCTGATTGAACTATTACAAAGTTCTTTTCTCTTTTAATATTTTCTATACTGTCTATAAGTATATTAACTGATTTATTTGCAAGTTCCTCATAACGTATATCTACAGTAATAAAATCTAATTTAAGATATTTTCTTAATTTAGAGTTATTAAACCCAGTAACCTCAACTTTTCTACCTAATTCCTCTATTGCTCTAATAGCTCCTATAGCTAAAATATCATCTGTAGTTACTATTACTTCTATATTCTCATCCATTTCAAGTAATTTTTTAGTCGTAAAATATGCCTCATATGAATCAAAATCAGAAGAAATTTGATGTTTACTTTTAATTTTAGCCTCTTTTAATGCTATTAAAAATCCCTCTTTCCTATAATTTGAAACAGTTAAATTAGTAGGTCCAGAAAGAAATTCAAAGTTACTGTATCCTTTCTCTATCATTTTTTTAGTTACTTCTTTTGTAGCTTTAATATTGTCATTATCCACCCACATTCCCATGCTAAGTTCTTTAGGAGTTCCTAATATTACATAAGGAAAATTTATTTTCTGTAAATAGTTAATATTTCTATCATTTTCAACTAAATTCAAGAACACAAGCCCATCTATTCTATTTGTTTTTATCAATCTTTCAATGTTTTCATGTGATTCTTGATTATCTTTTGAATGTATGTATAGTATATAGTAACCTCTTTCAAGTGCATAAGTACTAATATATGATAAAGTTTCTGTAAAGAAATCATTTTGTAAAGGATTATCATTATGATCTTCTATAACTATCCCTATAATTCTACTACTACTTTTAGTTAATGAAACAGCAGCAGAATTTGGAAAATAGTCAAGTTCTTTAATAACTTTAAGCACTTTCCTTTTAGTCTTATCACTAATTAATGGACTATTAGACATTACTCTTGATACTGTAGCCTCACTAACATTTGCTTTCTTTGCAACATCCTTAATTGTAATCTTTTTCATGTTTACTCCTTTTTGTGCAAGCATTTTCATTAAAAAGTATACTATCATTTATTAGTTTTTTCAATAGCATTTGTGCAAAAAAAATTGCATAGATTTTTTCTATGTCTGTATCATATGTCAAAAAGTATTGATATTATCTTATTTTTATTTATTTTACCACTTTCAATTTTATTGAAATTAATAATGTTTTGTGATATACTTTTAAAGTATAAATTAAATATAAAGGTGATAAAAAATGACTGGAAATGAATTAAGAAAAAGCTTTATTGAGTTTTTTAAATCTAAGAAGCACAAGCATTTTGAAAGTGCATCTCTAATACCAGATGATAAAACATTACTGCTAACAGTTGCTGGTATGGTACCTTTTAAATCATTTTTCTTAGGTGAAAAAAAAGCACCATATAACAGAATAACTACATATCAAAAATGTATAAGAACTAATGACTTAGAAAATGTTGGAGTAACTCCAAGACACCATACTTTCTTTGAAATGTTAGGTAATTTTTCTTTTGGAGATTATTTCAAAAGAGAATCAATTAAATGGTCTTGGGAATATATAACTGAAATATTAAAATTAGATCCAAATAGATTATATGTATCTGTTTATTTAACAGATGATGAAGCATATGATATATGGACTAAAGAAGTTGGAGTACCAGAAGATCATATGGTAAGACTAGGTGATGATGATAATTGGTGGGCAGCTGGTCCTATAGGTTCTTGTGGACCATGTTCTGAAATATATTATGATACTCAAATTATGGGAGAAAATAATGAGGAAATAAATGCTAAACCTGGAGATGAGGGTAATAGATTTTTAGAAATCTGGAACTTAGTATTTACTGAATGGAATAGACTTGAAGACGGAACTCTTGTTCCACTTCCAGAAAAAAATATTGATACAGGAGCTGGACTTGAAAGAATAGCATCAGTAGTACAAAATAAGGAAAATAATTTTGAAACTGATTTATTTATTCCAATTATTAAGAACATTAAAAAAGTACTAAATATAAACGGAGAACAAATTTCAACTTCTGTTAAAATAATTGCAGATCACTTAAAAGCATCAACTTTCTTAATTTGTGATGGTGTATTACCGTCTAATGAGGGACGTGGATACATACTTAAAAAATTGATAAGAAGAGCTTACGGAGCTGGAGCAATTGAAAATAAAGATATTTTTAATAATTCTCTTACTTTTTTACATAATATAGTTGACTCTATTATAGACAACATGAAAGAAGCATATCCAGAACTTAATGAAAAAAGAGATTACATAAAAAATATTATAAAATCTGAAGAAGATAAATTCTCTAAAACATTAAAATCTGGAACTGAAATATTATTTGAAGAAATTAAAAAATGTAAATCAGAAAATATAGATAAATTACCAAGTGAAGTATCATTTAAACTTTATGATACTTATGGATTCCCATTTGAATTTACAAAATTAATAGTTGAAAATAATAAAATGATAGTTTGTGAAAATGAATTTAATCAAAAATTAGAAGAACAAGTTAAAAGATCTCAAGATTCAAGAGTAAAAAATTCTGATATGATTAAAGATGAATTTATAGATAAATTCTATAAAGAAAATGGTAAAACTCTATTTACAGGTTATGATACTTTAATTGATGAAGCAAAAGTATTACACATTAAAAATTTAGAAAATGGTTTATTTGAGGTAATATTTAATAGAACTCCATTCTACGCTGAGGGTGGTGGTCAAGTAGCAGATAAAGGTGTAATTAAATACGATAACAAAATTATTGCAGAAATTAAAGATGTTGCTAAAAAATCTGATATATTTATACACTATATTTCAGGTGAAGAACTTAAATTTGATGTAGACTATATTTTAGAGGTTAATAAAAAAGTAAGAAATGATATTAAGAAAAATCATACTGCAACACATCTACTACACAAAGCATTAAGAGAAGTATTAGGAAACAGTGTAGAACAAGCTGGATCATTAGTTAATGAAGATGGATTAAGATTTGATTTCTCATATTACGAACAAGTTAGTCCTGAGCAAGTTACTACTATTGAAAATAGGGTAAATGAATTAATTTTAGAAAATTTACCTGTATACATTAATTATGAAAATATCAATGATGCTGTTTCAAAAGGTGCTATGGCATTATTCAGTGATAAATATGGAGATGTCGTAAGAGTTATTGATATTTCAGGTGTATCATTAGAACTTTGTGGAGGAACACATGTATCTTCTACTGGTGAAATAGGATTATTTAAAATTAAATCAGAACAAGGTAAAGCATCTGGTATAAGAAGAATAGAAGCAATAACAGGATATAAGAGTTTAGAGTATGTACACAATTTAGAAAAAGATATACAAGATATATCTAATAAATTTAAAACTTCTCCTGCTAACCTAATTCCTGCTATAAATAAATATAAGGAAGAAGTAAAAGTCCAAGAAAATACTATTAAAGAGTTACAAAGAAGATTAGTTAAATTTGAAATTAATGATTTAACTAATGAAACTGTAGAAATTAATGGTGTAAAAGTATTGGTTAAATCATTTAAAGATAAAGATGTAAATGAATTAAAAGATTTAGTAGATAGAGCTAAAGAAATTCTTAAATCATGTGTAATCTTATTTGGTTCAAACAATGAAAAAGCAATATTTGTTTCAGGTGTTACTAAAGATTTAATTAATAAATATCACGCTGGAAACATAGTTAAAAATGCTGCTACTATTGCTGACGGTAATGGTGGAGGAAGACCAGATTTTGCACAAGCAGGTGGAAAAGATGGAAATAAAGTAAAAGAGGCATTAGAAAAAACTTTAGAATACATCAAAGGTCTATAATATGAAAATATATTTAGGTTTAGATGTTGGAGATGTAAGAATAGGTGTAGCTAAATCTGATGGTCTTGCAATGTTTGCTTCAAGCTATGAAGTAATAGATAGAAACATTACAAATCCATTTGAAAGAATAAAAGATATTATAAAAGAAGAAAAAGTAATAGGACTTGTATTAGGTTTACCTAAAACTAAAGACGGACAAAATGCAATACAAGTTGAAAAAATAGAAAGATTTGTTAAAGAATTAAAACCATTTATACCTAAAGATTTGACTATACACTATATAGATGAGAGGTATACAACTAAGGAAGCTGAATATTATTTAAAAAACTTTTCCAAAAAAAATGGTAAAGAAAGAAGAAAAGTTGTAGACATGGTTGCAGCTCAAATAATATTACAGAATTTTTTAGATAAATATAGAGGGAAAATATAAAATATTATTACTAAAACAAAAGTATTTCTAATATTTATAGAAATACTTTTTTTATCCTATTTAAATATTTAATTTTCAATATTTACATTTTCTATTGAAAATATTTTTTTTATAATAAAACTATTGACAATATATATATAATTTATTTTAGAGTTTTTTTTACAAGGTTTTTTATATATATAAATAAAAAGGAGATCATATAATGATAGAAAAAATATTAAAAAATAAATTATTTAAAAAGATAACAATAGTATCTTTAATAATTAGTAAATTTTTTATGTTTTTTTTTGAAGAAATTTCTTATTCTGAAGAAGAGTCTACAAAAATAACATTTGATAACGGAACAACTCATACAATTAATACCCCAATCATTAATACTGTAAGTAAATATTATGAAGGATATAACTATATAGATGGACACTATGCTGGATTAAATTTATATGATAGTGATTATGTTGAAAACAGTATATATCCACTTAAATCATATTCAATACTAAACTATGAAGTAGATGGAAATGAAATAAATAGTCAATTACAATCAACAGCAGTTGCTATAGGTTCTCATAGTATGTCAGCTCAAGGTGGTGTAAGTATAGGTAGTTATTCTAAATCAACTAAAGAAGCTGTATTTGGAGTAAATGTAGGATTTCAAGCTAGAACTGAGGGATTATCTTCAATTGCAGTTGGTGCTGGAAGTTTAGGTAAAGGTAGATTATCACAAGCTTATGGAAGAAATTCAACTGCAATAGGTGATGAATCAATCGCTCAAGGTACTGCATCTTTATCTAAATCTAAAGGAGCAATTGCTTTAGGTACTGTTGCAACTGCAAGTGGAGAAAATGCAATAGCTATAGGTTCTTCTGATATGAAATCTGAAAATAGTAGCTATAAATATCAAGATGATAAAACAAAAAGAACAGATGCCTCTGGTAAAAACTCTATAGCTTTAGGACATATGGCTCAAGCTTCTAAAAAAAATACATTAGCCTTAGGAAAAGGTGCAAATGCGAGTATAGATAAATCAGTAGCATTAGGTTCAGAAAGTATTACTACAGAAGCTAAGGCAACAAAAGATGCTAAAATAGGTGATATAACATACAGTGGATTTGCAGGAAATAATCCTAATTCTGTAGTATCTATTGGTTCTAAAGATAAAGAAAGACAACTACAAAATGTAGCATCGGGGCAAATAAATGATAAATCAACAGATGCAATAAATGGTTCTCAACTTTATGCAACTAATATGGTTATAGGTACATTAGCAACCTCAAAACAATATTAGGTAGAGATGCTAAAATAAATGAAAATGGTCAAGTTAATATTAGTAATATTGGTGATACTAATAAAAGTAATATTAATGAAGCAATAAAAGCATCAATAACAGAAGTTAGAACAAATGATAATTCAGCAATAAGTGTAATATCAAGTAAAAATACTACAGATAGTCACTCAATCTATACTTTAAGTGTAAAAACAGATGATAAAACAATATTAAAAGATAATGGAAATTTAAAAGTTAATGTTGGTAAAATTGAAACAAAAAATAATAAAGGTAAAATATTAGCTAAATCAGATAATGACGAGAAAATAGCTAAAACTGGAGATGTAATAAAAGCAATAAATCGTTTAGGAGACAATACTATCGTATTTTCTGGAGATCGTGGAACTACTAATATTCAAAATTTAAACAAATCAAATGGAATAAAATTTAAAATTAAAGGTTCAAATTCAATTAAAACTAATGCCCATGGAAATAAAATATTATTAGATTTAAAAGATAAAGTAAAAGAAGATATAGAAAAAGGGGTTGTTGCTAATAGTGGTGTGGCAAATGCAGTAGCAATGGCAAATTTACCACAAGTAAGTGCAATGGGAAACCAAAAACATAATATAGCTGGTTCATATTGATATTTCAATGGAGAACATGCTTTTGCATTAGGATTATCAGGAATGAATAAAACAGGAAATTTAGTCTATAAATCAAGTGGAGCCTTAAATACAAGAGGTCATGTAGCATTGGGTATAGGACTTGGATATCAATTTAATAATATGGTTTCAAGAAATAAAGATATGCTAACATTACAAAGAAATGGAAATATTAACTTACTTGATGAAAATGTTCATGAACTTGAAATTCAATTTAATGATATGAAAAAAGAAAATATTTCATTAAAAGATGAAGTGAAAAATTTAAGAACTAAATTATCTGAATTAGATATATTAATCAAAACTATAATTAAAAAATAAAAAAGAGCCTATCAAAATAGGTTTTTGTTACTTAAACATATATAAAAGGAGATGATATGAAAATAATAAATTTATTATTAAAAAATAAATTACTAATTAACAGAAATATAATAACAACATTTTTAATATTTGGAGGTTTTTTAGGAAAATTAACTTATTCATATGAAATAGAATTTACTAATGGAAATGGAATGGAGGGTATAGACGCTGAAATTATTGATATGATAACTGAAAATTATGAGGGCCGTGACCATATAAGTGGACATTATTCTGGAGTAGTTATATACGATGAAAAGGAATACCAAGATAAAAATTACATTAAACCATATAGACTTATAGACTATAAAGTTAATGATAACAAAATAAATACTAATGTCATATCAACAGCAGTTGCTATAGGTTCACATAGTATATCAGGTCAAGGTGGTGTAAGTATAGGTAGTTATGCTCAATCAACTAAAGAAGCTGTATTTGGAGTAAATTTAGGATTCCAAGCTAGAACTAAGGGATTAGCATCAATTGCAGTTGGTGCTGGAAGTTTAGGTGAAGGTAAATTATCACAAGCTTATGGGAGAAATTCTACAGCTATAGGAGATATGTCAATAGCTAAAGGTACAGCATCTCTAGCTAAATCTAAAGGTTCAATAGCTTTAGGTACTGTTGCAACTGCAACTGGAGAAAATGCAATAGCTATAGGTTCTTCTGATTTAGATAAAAATGAAAGTGATAGTAATGGATATAAATACCCTACTGATGAAGCAAAAAGAACAAATGCCTCTGGTAAAAATTCTATTGCATTAGGACATAAGGCTCAATCTTCTAAAGAAGATACATTAGCCTTAGGAAAAGGAGCAAATGCAAGTATAGATAAATCAGTTGCACTTGGTTCAGATAGTATTACAACAATGGCAACAGTAGTAAAAGAGGCTACAATAGGAAATATAAAATATAGTGGATTTGCTGGGAGTAATCCAGATTCAGTTGTATCTATAGGTAAAAGTGGTCAAGAAAGACAATTACAAAATGTTGCAGCAGGACAAGTTAGTAATACATCAACAGATGCAATAAATGGTTCTCAACTTTATTCAACTAATATGGTTTTAGGAAAATTAGCAGATTCCGTTAAAACAGTTCTAGGTGGAGATGCTAAAGTAAATGAAAATGGTTCTGTAAGTATTAGTAATATTGGTGGAACAGGTAAAAATAATATAAATGATGCAATAAAAGCTGTTAAAACAGAAGTTAAAGCAGATAATAATTCAGCAATAAGTGTAACATCAAGTAATGCAACAGACGGACACCCAATATATACTTTAGATGTGAAAACAGATAATAAAACAGTATTAAAAGATGGTAATACTGGTAATTTAAAAGTTAATGTAGGAACAATTACAACTGAAATAACTAATAGTAAAATATTAGCTAAATCAGATAACAATGATAAAATAGCTTTAACAGGAGATGTCGTAAAAGCTATAAATACTTTAGGAGATAATAATATTAAATTTAATACTGACAATGGAGAAACTAAATCACAAACTTTAAATAGAGCTAGTGGGCTAAAATTTAGTATAAAAGGTTCAGAAACAATAAAAACAACAGCTAAAAACAATGAAATATCTATAGACTTATCAGATAAAACAAAAAAAGATATAGAAAAAGGAGTTATAGCTAATAGTGGTGTGGCAAATGCAGTAGCAATGGCAAACTTACCACAAGTAAGTGCAATAGGTAATCAAAGGCATAATATAGCTGGTTCATATGGATATTTTAATGGAGAACATGCTTTTGCATTGGGATTATCAGGAATGAATGAAGTAGGAAATTTAGTATATAAGGCAAGTGGTTCATTAAATACAAAAGGTCATGTGTCTTTAGGAGCTGGGATAGGATATCAATTTGATAATATAGTTTCAAGAAGTAAAGATATGCTAACATTACAAAGAAATGGAAATATTAACCTACTTGATGAGAAAGTTTATGAACTTAAAATACAATTTAATGATATGAAAAAAGAAAATACTACATTAAAAAATGAAGTAAAAGATTTAAAAGATAAATTATATGAATTAGAAATGTTAATTAAAACTATAATTAATAACTAGACATAAATATTAAAAAATACACCTCAAACTCTTTATGGGAGATGAGGTGTATTATTTTTATTTCCATTTAATATATGATATATCAGTAACGCTTCCTATAGGATAATTTACTATATTTGTAATTCTATCACTAATATATTGATTTTCTATAGAGAAATAAAGTGGTGATACTATTAAATTTTCTAATAACATTTTTTCTGCTTCTTTTACTTTATTTAATCTATCTTCGGTAAATATTCTACCCTCTTCAACTAATTCTCTATATTTTTCTTGTTCAAATACTTCTATTTTCTTATTCTTATATTTAAATCTATCTAGTATAGATACTGGATCTTTATACTTAGATGACCAAGTATTTAATGCAATATCATATTTATTTTCTCTAATTAAAGCCAATCTATCATTATATGGTACAGTCTTAACCTCTACCTCTAATCCTAAATTTTTCTTTAATTGCTCTTGTATAAATTGTATTTCTTTAACTTCTATAGAATTATTTCCAGATAATAATTCTATTTTGAAATTATCTACTTCTAATTCTTTCTTTGCAAGTTCTAATTCAAATTTAGCAAGTTCTAAATTAAAATCTTCAATTAAATAATCTGGTGTATAATCAAATAATTCATTTATTAAATTAAGTGCTTTTTTAGAACCATCATTTTTTAATTTAATATATGCCTCTCTATCTATGGCAAGAGATATAGCTTTTCTTAAATGTATATTTTTTAATATCTCATTATTCACTAGATTATAGTCTAAATACCATATTCTACCATTATAATATGAATTAATATTTTTAGAATCAAGTAATTCAACATCTACTCTTGAAATATCTATATCTTCATTTTTTATTAAATTATTTAATACAGAATAATCTTTAAAATAAACATATTTAACTTTATTAATATGTACTTCTGAACTTCTCCAATAATTTTCATTTTTAGTAATTAATATTTCTTGTTCTGTTTGTAATTCTAACTTATATGGTCCGTTATATTTCCCCTCTTTATATGGTGCAGTTACTGGTAATGTCATTAAATAAGGGAAATAGTTATAGTCTTTTTCAAGCTCAATAACTAACATATTATTTTCAATCTTAATACCGACATCTTTTCTGCTAACATTACCCTCATAATAATTTTTAGCATTTTTTATTATAAATAATTTAGAGGCATATTGAGAAAGAAAATCTTTATTAAGTACTTTTATTAAAGATTCTTCTATATCTTCAAGTTTAATTTCTGTCCCATCTGAATATTTAAGATTATCTCTTAATTCAAATGAATATTTATTACCCTCTTTAATATAGCTTTTAGCAAGTCCACCTATAATTTTACCTTTATCATCAAATCTTAATAATCCCTCATAAATAGAACTAGACAATTGCATAGAAATACTATCATCAAATTTATGTGGATCTAAAGTTCTTGGAGACGTAAATAAATTATATACCAATACTTTATCTTCTATATTTACTTCTTCTTTAAAACAAGAAATAAATAAAACAAAAAAGGCTAATATACACATCAATTTGTTTAATATTTTTCTCATATTTCCACTATCCTTTCAATCTATTCTTTAAATCCTCTACTTTATCCAATCTTTCCCATGGTAAGTCTATATCTTTTCTACCTATATGACCAAATGCTGCTAAATCTTGATATCTAAAACTTGGTTTTCTTAAAGATAAAGATTTTTCTATACCACGTGGTGTTAAATCAAATATTTCTTTAACTACTTTAGCTATTTTACTATCTTCAATATTTGAAGTTCCAAATGTATCTACTAATATTGATGTTGGTTCTACTACACCTATAGCATATGATAATTGAACTTCACATTTTTTTGCAATACCTGATGCTACTATATTTTTAGCTATCCATCTTGCTGCATATGCAGCTGATCTATCCACTTTAGAACTATCTTTTCCAGAAAATGCTCCACCACCATGTCTAAAATATCCACCATATGTATCAACTATTATTTTTCTACCTGTAAGTCCAGTATCTCCATGTGGTCCACCTATTACAAAACGTCCTGTAGGATTAATATAGAAATTATCAACTTCTGAAATATCTCTTCCATACTCAACAAGAGCTGGTTTAATTACTAATTCTTTTAATTCTCTTTTTATAACTTCAAGAGTTACTTCTTCATCATGTTGCACTGATAAAACTATAGACTCTACTTTTTGTACATTTCCATTTTTATCATATTCTAATGTAACTTGAGCTTTTGCATCTGGTCTTGCCCAAGATAAAGTCTTATTTCTTGTTAATGCTGTTAATTTCATTATTATATTTCTAGCTAAACTTAAGGCAAGTGGCATAAATTCTGGAGTTTCATCTACTGCTCCACCAAACATTATACCTTGATCTCCAGCACCTCCTATATCTACACCCTGTGCAATATCAGATGATTGTGAGTGTATCATGTTTACGACACCACAATCATAATCAAAGCCAAGTCCTGGCACATAACCTATTTCTTCAATTTTATCTCTTACTAATTTTTGTATATCAACATAAGTTTTAGTTGTTATTTCTCCACCCACTAATACAAATCCAGTTGTAGCAAATGTTTCACATGCAACCCTTGAATCTTCATCTTGAGATAAACAAGCATCAAGTACTGCATCAGAAATCTGATCACAAATTTTATCTGGATGTCCCGGTGATACAAATTCTGAAGTAAAATATATTTTTTCCATTATTCTTCATCCCCTCTCTTTATTATTACTCTACCCTCTAACGACTTAATTAAAGTAGCACTATCAGAATATTCTATATTTCCACCTATAGGTATTCCACTAGCAATTCTACTAACTTTAACATTCATACTACTTAATAATTTTGTAAGGTAAAGTATAGTTGTTTCTCCCTCTAAATCAGGATTTAGTGCAAGAATTACCTCATTTACATTCTCATCTATTCTTAATAAAAGACTATCTATATTTAATTCATCTATACCTATACCATTTAATGGATCTATTTTACCACCTAATACATGATATAGTCCATTATATGAACTTGCTTTATTAAAAGCATAAATATCTCTTGTATCTTCTACTACACAAATTACATTTTTATTTCTATTAGTAGAACTACATATATCACATATTCCTAAATCAGTTAGATTATGACATATACTACATGGCTTTATATTCTCATATGCACTTTTAATAGTATATAGTAGATAGTTTATATCATCTTCATCTTTTGAAAGTAAATCAAAAGCAATCCTTGTTGCATTTTTTTTACCTATACCTTTTAAATTAGATAATACTAGCACTAATTCATCAATTTTTTTCATACGTTACCTTTCATAGAAAAAGAACTGAATAACCAGTTCTTTTTCTATTATTATATTTTATTATCCTATTCTTGCAACTTTAAATGTATTAGTTGTTCCAGTTTCAGAAATTCCTGTTACTAATACAACTAAGTCTCCTTTTTTAAATCCTGTGTATGCTTCATCTTCAGTAGTTGAAGCATTTGATGCTGCTACTTCTAAAGCTTTAGCAAAGAAGTGTTCAGCATTATCTAAGTCTGTAGCAACAACTGCTCTAACTCCTCTTACTAATGCTAATTGTCTTGCAGTAACTTCAGAATCAGTTAAAGCAATAATTGGCATAGTTGGATTGTATTTTCTAATCATTTTAGCTGCTCTTCCTGTTTTTGTCCAACAAACTATTAATTTAGCCCCTAAATTTTCAGCAGCTTCTACTGCACCTTTTGATATAGCTTCTGTAATTGTTACATCATGGCTGTAGTAAATTTTTGGTACTCCATATTCATCTGTTTTAGCAGAAATTGTAGCCATAGTTTTAACAGCTTCAACTGGGTATTTACCATTTGCAGATTCTCCAGATAACATAACTGCATCTGTTCCATCTAAGATAGCATTAGCAACGTCTCCTGCTTCTGCTCTTGTAGGTCTTGGATTTTTTTGCATAGAATCTAACATTTGAGTAGCTGTAATTACTGGTTTTCCAGCTGCATTACATTTTTTAATCATCATTTTTTGTGCAAATGGAACTTCTTCAACTGGAATTTCTACTCCTAAATCTCCTCTTGCAACCATAATTCCATCAGATAATTCTAAGATTTCATCAAAGTTATCTATACCCTCTTGATTTTCTATTTTAGAAATTATTTTAATGTGTTCTCCACCATTTTCATCTAATACTCTTCTAACTTCTGCAACGTCTGAAGCTTTTCTTATAAATGATGCAGCTATAAAGTCAACTCCAACTTCACATCCAAATTTTAAATCCCCTTTATCTTTTTCAGCTAAAGCTGGTAATGAAACTGATACTCCTGGTAAATTAACACCTTTCTTTTGTCCTAATGCTCCAGAGTTTTTAACTTTACAGAAAATTTCGTTCCCCTCTATTCTCTTAACTTCTAATCCTATTAATCCATCATCTATTAATATAGTATCTCCTGGTTTTAAATCCTTAGTCATGTTAGGATAAGAAACTGATATTTTTTCAGGTGTTCCTTTAAATTCATAATCTGTAGTAACTATGAAATCTTGTCCTTCAACTAATTCATATTTAACGTCACCTTCAGCATGAGAACCTGTTCTAATTTCTGGCCCTTTAGTATCTAATAAAATCGCAACATATTTACCTGTTTCTTTTGATATTTCTCTTATAGTTTTAATTCTATTTCCATGTTCTTCAAAATCTCCATGTGAGAAATTTAATCTCATAACATTCATTCCACTTAAAATTAATTGTTTTAAAACTTCTTTCTTTTCACTTTTAGGTCCTATAGTACATACAACCTTAGTCATTTTTATTTTCATTTAAATCCTCCTAAATATTTATTTTAAAGCTTAAACCGATAACATCATTGCAATATCATAATCTTCTTGAGATTTCTTATGATAATTTTCCCATGCGTATGATAGTTTGTGAGTAACCACAGTTGAACTTTCAATTCCAACCATTAAACCTGATTGTCCTTCTAATAATAATTCTACTGCCTTAACTCCTAATCTAGTAGCAAGTAATCTATCTGCTGCTGTAGGATTACCTCCTCTTTGAATATGTGATAATGCAGTATGTTTAACATCTAACTCAGGCATTCTTTCCTTTAATTCTTTAAGTATATTTTCTTTATTTTTATATCCTTCTGACATTATTATTACATCATAGAATTTTCCAGCTTTTCTTCTTTTTTGAATAATGTTTATTATATCTTCAATAGAAGTTTCAACCTCTGGAATTAATATACCATTTGCTCCTGCTGCAATTCCAGCATTTAAAGCTAAATCTCCACAGTTTCTTCCCATAACTTCTATAAAGAAAGTTCTATCATGAGATTTTGCTGTATCTCTAATTTGATTGAATGACTCAAGTATTATATTTAATGCAGTATCATAACCTATAGTATAATCTGTCCCTGCAATATCATTATCTATAGTTCCAGGTATTCCTATAGTTTTTATTCCATGTTCTTCATATAAATAATGAGCTCCATGGAAAGAACCATCTCCACCTATTACCACTAAGCCCTCAATTCCATATTCTTTTAAAATATTCGCTGCTTTAGTTCTTACTTCTGGGTCTTTAAATTCTGGTAATCTTGCTGATAATAACATAGTCCCACCTTTTCCTGCAAGACCAGCTACATCAAGCAATGACATTTTAAATATATCCTTATTTAAAATTCCCTTATACCCTCTTCTAATACCGTAAACTTCCATGCCCTTGTGCATAGCTGTTTTAGCAACTACTCTTATAGCGGTATTCATACCTTGTGAATCTCCGCCACTAGTTAAGATTGCTATCTTTTTCATTATATCCTCCGTTTCATTCTAACTTTATTAATTACTTAAGTATTTTATCATTTTTTAGCAAAAAAATCAATATATATCATTATTTAAAAAAACAGTAGTTAATACTACTGTTTTAAAATGTATATCCTGTTTCTATTCCAAGCAATCCTTTACTATATCCTATATAAAAAGCAATATTAAACTTATCTTTTATTTTAGCTCCTAATGAAATTTTACTTACATTTATAATTTCATAACTTTCAACTTTATTAGACATAAATTTAATTAATCCACCTATACCAACTTCTATACCAGAATATAATCTAACATTTTCTTTTAATCTATAATTAAAGTCTCCTTCTCCTCCCAAAACTAACCCATTTAAAAATTTAGTTTTTGAAATATAATTTGAAAAAATTAAATTAACTTTTGGACCAAAAGTTAAATCTATCTTATTATTAATCTGATATTTCCATTCAGGCAAAACCCCTATAGATGTAGAAATAAACTCATTACCGTTGTCTTTTTCACTTAGAATATAACCAAATCCTAAAGACAAATCTACTCTATATCTTGGTCCAATAATATTATTTGAAAATGAAATTAACCCTATTCCAACAAATAATATTATTAATAACATTTTTTTCATATATTTTATTCCTTTCTTCTAAAAAGTATACCCTGATTCTATTCCAAATAATCCTTTAACATTTCCTACATAAAATCCTACATTATACTTATCATTTAATTTAAATCCTAAAGAAATTTTAGCTATAGATAATAAATTTTCTCCACTTGGAGTTAATGTTGGATACAAAATCTTAATACCTCCTCCTATTCCAAACTCTATTCCTGTGTATAATTTAAAATTTTCAATTAATCTATAATTAAAATCAGATACTACACCTAAAATTAAACCATGACTAATACCAATAGAATTTCCTGATAAATAATTATAGACATTTAAAGTTATCTTTGGTCCAAATGTTATATCAAAATTTTTATTGACTATAGTTTTCCATTCAGATGAAAATCCAACAGAAAGAGAAATAAATTTTTTAGCATAATTATTATTTGAAATTTGAACATATCTACTATTTATTATACCTAATGATCCATCAATCTTATATCTTGGTCCTATTATTTTATTTAAAGTCTCACTATTATTAACTTTATTTTTAAAGTCTGAAGATTTAGTTGAAACTTTTTTAGTTACATTTTTTCTATTATTTGCTTTCGTTGAAATTGAAAAAGAATTTAATCCTAATCCAATAAACAATATTATTAATATCTTTTTCATATATTATTCCCTTCTTCTAAAAAGTATAGCCTAATTCTATTCCTAACACTCCTTTAGTATTTCCTGTATAAAGAGCTACATTAAATTTATCTTTTATTTTAACTCCTAATGACATTTTACCTATAGTAGCTAATTCTGTCCTCTTTAATTCTAAAGGAGAATTATTACTATTGCTAACTCTTTTATCTAAAGGTATATGCTTCATGTGTATTGCAACTCCTGTTCCAATTTCTATACCAGTATATATTTTAATATTATCTTTTAATTTATAGTTAAAATCTACTTCCCCTCCTAAAATTACACTAGGTCTAATTTTTGATTTACTTTGATAACTATGAAAGTCAATATTTACTGTAACTTTAGGCCCAAATGTTATATCTATTTTTTTATTAATTTGAGCTTTAAATTCAGGCAATATTGAAATAGATCCTGAAGTATATCTAATATTTTCAAATTTACTTTCTTGTTTAGTACTAATAAAACCTAATGCTCCTTCAACCCTATATTTTCCACCAGTAATATTCGTTGAAAATGAAATCATTCCTACAACAGATAGCATTATTGATAATATTAATTTTTTCATATATTATTCCTTTCTTTTAAAAAGTATATCCTAACTCTATTCCAATCATTCCCTTTATATCCCCTGTATAAATAGCCATGTTATATCTATCTTTTAATTTTATACCTAATGCAAATTTACTTATAGATGTAAATTCTGGTCCTTGAATATATTTATCTCCTGAAATAATCGGAACCTGAAATCCTATTCCTGTTCCTACTTCTATACCTGTATATACTTTAATATTTTCTTTTATTTTATAATTAAAATCTACTTCTCCTCCTAAAAGTATACTAGGTCTTATTGTTGGTTGACTGGGATTATCAAAGTTAACTGCAACATTTCCTGTAATTTTAGGCCCAAATGTTATATCTAATTTTTGATTAATCTCTGCTTTCCATTCCGGAAATAATGAAATAGAACTTGAAAAAAATTTATAACTTCTAAAAATTTCTTTTTCTCTACCACTTAAAGTTCCTAAAGAACTTTCTATTCTATATCTTGGCCCAATAATATCAACTGAAAATGAAATTAATCCTAGAAATATTGGTATTAATAACAACTTTTTCATTAACTATTCTCCTATTCTTTCTTATATATTTATATTATACCCCCCCCCCACATATTTTGTCAATATTTTAAAAATAATTTAAATTATATTTTCATATAGTATAAGAAATTAAATACGAATATATGTATAATTAAAAAAATGAATATATATTAAATATATTCATTTTACATAATTACTTTTCTATATTAATTATTACTGTTTCTCCTGAAATTGCTGTATCAATTCCTTTTACTGGTATAACTGATTTATATTCCTCAGTTTCAAGTATAACAACAGGTGTTATTAAAGAATCTGCATTAGATTTTAAGAAATCATAATCAAATTTAACTATAGGATCCCCTGCTTTAACTTTACTTCCTTCTTTAGCAATTATTTCAAACCCTTCTCCTTTTAATTTAACTGTGTTTAATCCAAAATGTGTTAACACTTGAACTCTATCTTCAGTTTCAACTACAAAAGCATGCTTAGTTTCAAATAATTGTATAATAGTCCCATCTACTGGTGATTTAACTACACCACTTTTTAAAGGTTCAATACCTATACCATTACCAAGTAATGCTTGTGCAAATGTTGGATCTGGAACTTCTTCTAACGGAATTACCTTTCCATCTATTGGTGATACAATCTTAATTTCATTATTTTTCTTAACTGCTTCTTTTTTACATTTACCGAATAAACGACACAAAAATCCCATATTTTCCTCCTAATCTACTAATTATATCATATTTTTTTATTTAAATTCAACTACTATTGCATTATCTCCCACATATATATCTTTAACTTTATCAGGATTTATACTTTCACTAACATTTAATATTTCCTTATTAAATAATATGGTTTTAACTATTACATTAAATACTTCTTTTATAATTGTTTCATATTCAACATTAGAAATACTTATAATATTAGCATTAGTAGCATATAGTTTTGGTGGATAATACTTTAATTCAGTTTCAATTAAAGCAACTATAGGTTCCTCTAAATTTTTTAATTTAAGTTCTATTTCTATATTCAATTTTCTATTTTCAATAAATACATTAGTTACTTTAGTTTCAGTCTTAAAAATATAGAAATTTTGCTCTCCATCAAATTTTTTAGAAAGAGAATTCTTAATTGATGATGTTGATATATTTATACTAGAACAAGATAGTAAAAATAATCCCATAAATATTGCCACTAATAGTTTTCTCATATTTCATCACTTATAAGACCAATAGCTTTTCTTACTTCTTTCATTTTAGCTTCTGCTATTTTGTTTGCTGTTTCTCTTCCATTTCTTAACACTTCTTTTACATAATCTAAATTATTTTCTAAAGCAAATCTTTTTTCCCTTTGCTCCTTAAAATAGTCTAAAATTCTTTCTAATAATTCTTTTTTGGCATGACCATAACCATAATTTCCTGCTATAAATTTTTCTTTCATAGCCCTTATTTCATTTTCATCAGCAAATAAAGAATAAAGTTTAGTAATATTATTATCTGGATTTTTAGAATCTTCAAGTCCTGCTGAATCTGTAACTATACTCATAACTTGTTTTTTTAATATTTTTTCAGGTGCATACATGTTTATTATATTCCCATATGACTTAGACATTTTTTCACCATCAGTTCCAACTACAGTTGCAACACTATCAAGTATTAAAGCCTCAGGTAATTTAAATACTTCTTTTCCATAAAATTCATTAAATTTAACTGCAAAATCTCTAGTAAACTCAATATGTTGTTTTTGATCTTTTCCTACCGGAACAAAATCAGGTTCATAAAGTAGAATATCTGCTGCCATTAACACAGGATAATTAAATAGTCCAACATTTGCTTTTATACCTTTTGCTACTTTATCCTTATACGCATGTCCTCTTTCAAGCAATGCCATAGGAGTAAGATTAGATAATATCCACATAAGCTCTGTATGTAAAGGTATAGATGATTGTAAAAATATAGCTGATTTTTTAGGGTCTAATCCTGATGCTATATAGTCCATAACTATATTCATACTTTGTGTTTTTAATATTTCTGGATTTATTTGACTTGTAAGAGAATGATAATCTGCTACAAAATAGAGTCCATCATAATTATCTTGCATATCAACAAATTGTTTTAAGGCTCCAAAATAGTTACCTAAATGAAGTACTCCACTAGGTTGTATTCCTGATAAACTTCTCATAATATCTCCTTTCAAATTAATCTAAAGATTTATTCTTATTTTTAAAATAATATATACCTACTATTCCACATAATATCATTATTAAACTTACTATATAAGGTGCTCTTATACCTGATATTAATAAATCCTCAGCTCTAAATGTTGAAACAATTATTCTAATAATACCATATGCAATAATATATATCATAGAAAGTATTCCTTTTGAATATTCTTTTTTTCTTAATACAAACCATATGATATAGAAAGCGATAAAGTTAAGTATCATTTCATATATCATAGCAGGGTGTAAACTCATGTTTGGAAATTCTTGTCCAGCTGGTGTGTCTAATGGAAATTTTATTCCCCAAGGTACTAACTCTTTAAATTCAAGTTGTTTCATTAAAGGCATAGCTTGAAAGTCTTGCCACCATTTTGCAAAATCTCCTTTTAATATTACTGAAAATGGTGTGATAGTTGGAAATCCATGTATTTCTCCATTTGCTAAATTACCTATTCTTCCAAATCCTTGTCCTAAAATTAAAGGCCCTACTGCCATATCCATTAATACTAATGGATTTACATTTTTCATTTTTGCAAAAATTATAGTTCCTATTAATCCCCCTATAATTCCACCATGTATTGCAAGTCCTCCATTCCAAACTTTAAATATTTCCAATAAATTCTGACTATAATAGTCTAATTTAAGTAATACATAATATATTCTTGCTCCTATTAATCCACTAATAATTACAAAATAGGCATAATCTTCAATAATATTTTCTTTTATTCCTCTTTTTTTTGCAATTTCATCTCTTTTAGCAATAAATATTCCTAAAAATAAAGAGATAATATACATTAATGAATAAACTCTAATTTCAAAACTTCCTATTTTAAATAAATATGGTTTCATTATTTACCACTCTCTTTCATTAATTCTAAAATTTTTAATCCAAGTTTTTCTCTATTACTAATGGTATCTGTTCCTAAAATTACTTGTATAATTTTTTCATTTCCATTATTAATTAAATATACTATATTATACCCAGATCTCTTATGAAATCCTGTTTTAAGTCCCAAAACTTCATCAAATTGAACTAAAGTATTAGTTGATTTAATCTTAATTCCATCAGATGTTTCATAAGAATATTTTTTAGATATTTCAAGTAATTTTTCATTATTTAAAGCATTAAGTGCCAAAAAATATATATCTCTTGCATTACCAACATCCATACCTCTATTTGTATCTACTGGTGGCAATCCATGAGGTGTCTTAAATTTTAAAGATCTAAGACCTAATTTTTTAGCTTTTTCATTCATTTTATTAACAAATTCATCAATATTTCCATTACTAGAAAATAGGGCTAATTGATATGCCGAAGAATTAGATGAATTTATCAACATTAAATGTAATAATTCTTCTATAGAATATACTTTATTTTCCTTAATAACTACTCCATATCTAACTTTAGAAGCTTCTTTACTTACTTTAACTTCTGTGTTTAAATCATATTTTTCTTCATCTATATCATCAAATATCACTAATGCAGTCATAAGCTTAGTAATTGATGCCAAAGGTCTTGTACTTGTTTCATTATATGAATAATACTTATTATTCTTATCATCTCCTATATACATACTTTTATATAGTCTATAATCTTCATTTAATATATCTGACATTTCATTTTCTAAAGTTTGAGATAGATTTATAGAAAATGAGAATGAAAAAGTGGCTAATAAAATAGATAATAAAATTTTTTTCATTTCTCCCTCTTAATCTTCAATATTTTTATTTTCTGTTTTCTCTATTTTTTTAATATATCTCAATATTTGTATAAGCATAATTTTAATTAATAAATATTTTATAAACATACTTTCATACATTGGTTCAATCTCTTTTGAAAAACCAGTTATTAAATTTTTAAAGTATTCTTCACTTCCCTCATTTATAAATATAAGTAATAACAATAAAATATTTATATTAATAAACACATTAATAATTCTAAATGTAGTTTTTAATTTTATTTTTTTAAAGTAAAAAAATATAAATAATATCAATGAAATCAAATAACTTAAATATCTAAAATAAAAATATATATCAACATATGTTTTCATTAAACTATTCCTCTCTTTTTTCCTTTTTTTCTTTTTTTTCTATAAATTTTAATGATGTGCTTATTATAAGGATTATTATAATATATTCTATAAAATTAAAAGTATCACTCATTTCATATATATTATAAAAATTTGTAATTTCATATATAAAAATTGGTATTAGAGGTAATGATAATAAAATATTTATATTAATAAATACAGCAATAATTTTAAAAATATATTTTAAATTTATTCCCTCAATAAAAGTTAGCCCCATTAAAGCTAATGATAAAACACAAGTTAAAAATTTAATATATTCAAATAAATACATGGCTATAATTAATATCATATTATTTATTCCTCCTTTTCAAGTTTTTTATTAATTATAGAAACCTTTTAATTTTTCTAATTCTAAATTCATTTCAACTATACCTAAACTTCTTGATATATTATACCATTTAAGTGCTTGTCTATTATTTAAAAGCCTATAATTAACAAAATATAGCATTCTTGCATATTCTATTTCTCCTAATGAATATAGCTCCTCAAATATCTTAAGTGCTTTATCAATTTGATCACTATGATAATATACTTCAGCAAGATCTTTTTTGGCATTAATATTCTTATTATTCGATGATATTATTAACCATTTAATTAAATTTTCTTGATCCCCCATTGTTCTATATACATTTGCAATTTCATAATCTAATTCTTTAAATTCTAAATTATATGCGTTAATTAAGTTTAAAACACCTTTATCATAATTTTTATCTTTTAATGCAATTGAAGCAATATTTAAATATATTACTGATTTGAAATTTTCTATTTCTTTTTTCTTATAATCCTTTGGTAATTTATCAAAATATGATAATACATTTTCAAAATTATTTTTTCCTAATTCTAACAATGCTAAATTAAATATTGCTTCCTTTACATTATTTTTAAGTCCTAATTTTAACATTTCTTCTAATTTTGCATCATCTCCTATAAGATAATATACATATGAAAGTGAATTAATAGCATTAGCATCTCCATTTTTCGCTTCTTCTATATATCTATATACTTGATTTGCATCTATATTTTTATCTTTAAATTCATTAAGTTCTTTTTTAGTAAAGTAATTATCATTTGAATCATTTTTATTATCCAATAATTTAGTAAGTCGAGCTGAATCTACACTAACAATTTCTACTTCTATACCATTTTCATCTAATTCATTTACAGTAACATTTTCTTCTACATTATTAGAACATGCTATAAGAAATATAAAGAAAATATATATTAATTTTTTCATAAATTCAGCTCCTCCTTACCTATTTTTTAAACTTAATAAATACCTTTATTAATTCATTTATTATAAACGGAATAATTGCTAAGATTATTACTATATCCCAATCAAAAATTCCTAATGATTGTACTTTAAATATTTTTGCTACAAATGGTATATTTATTAACAGTATTTGTAAAACTATCCCTATAATGAAAGATATATTTAAATACTTATTAGTAAATAATCCAACTTTTAGTGTAGTTGTATCTTCTACCCTCATAGTATATGAATAAAATAGTTGTGATACTGTAAGAACAATAAATGCCATCGTTCTTGCATGAGTTAAAGCATGATGTCCCTCAGTAAGTGTTCTAATCTCAGCTAAAGTTTTAAACCCTTCTTCTCTCAAGCCTATATAAAAAGCAAGTAATGTAAATATACCTATTAATGAACCACCTATAAATGCACGTGTTGCTGCACCTCTTGCAAAGAAACTTTCTTTAGGTAGTCTAGGTTTTTCATCCATAACTAATTTATTGCCTGGATCAAGTCCTAATGAGATAGCCGGTAATGTATCAGTAACAAGATTAATCCACAATAACTGTGTTGCAATTAAAGGAATAGGTAATCCAAGTAATGTCGCAAAGAATATACATATTACTTCTCCTAAATTACATGAAAGTAAAAACATTATTGTTTTTTTAATATTATTATATATATTTCTACCCTCTTCTACAGCTTTAACTATAGTTGTAAAATTATCATCTAGTAATATCATATCAGAAGCACCTTTAGAAACATCTGTTCCAGTAATACCCATAGCTACTCCTATATCAGCCTTTTTAAGTGATGGTGCATCATTAACTCCATCTCCTGTCATAGATACTATATTACCTTTTAATTTTAAAGCTTCAACTATATTAACCTTATGTTCAGGTGATACTCTTGCAAATACAGAATATTTATCTACATTATCATAAAAATATTTTTTATCTAATTTATCTATTTCAGGCCCTGTTATACTTTCTGAAATATCTTTTGCTATATTTAACTCTTTAGCTATAGCCACAGCAGTATTTTTATGATCCCCTGTTATCATAACAACTTTAATTCCTGCCTTTTGAGCCGTTAATATTGAACCTTTAACTTCCTCTCTTGGTGGATCTATCATACCAACTATACCAACTAAAATTAAATCTTTTTCTAATTCTTCACTTTCTAAGTATACATCACTTTCCTTATAACCTAACCCTAAAACTCTTAAAGCTTCATTAGACATTTCTATGCTTTTTTCTAAAATATGTGATTTATGCTCATCTGTTAATTCCATTACTTCATTACCTATTTTAATGTATTTACATAATGAAATAATATTATCTATAGCACCCTTAGTAAATGAAATATATTTATTTCCATTTTCATGTAAAGTTGACATTAATTTTCTATCTGAATCAAATGCAAACTCATTTACACGTCTATTTTTAATATTTAAATCATCTTTATTTAGTCCATGCTTATTAGCATAAACTACTAAAGCTATTTCTGTTGGATCTCCTACTGTTTCAGTAGCATCTGAACAAAGAGAAAGTCCAGACATTAATAATTCCTTATTATCCATAGAATAATCTTTAACTACTGTCATCTTATTCTGAGTTAATGTTCCAGTTTTATCAGAACAAATAACATTAACAGAACCTAAAGTTTCAACTGCTGGTAATCTTTTAACTATAGCCTTATTTCTACTCATTCTAGTTACACCAGTAGAAAGAACTATAGCAACTATAGCAACTAATCCCTCTGGTATAGCTGCAACTGCAAGAGAAACTGCAGTAATCATCATTTCAACTGCACCTCTACCTTGAAATACACCTAAACCAAAGATAATTATACATACAATTATTGCTATATATCCTAAAGTTTTACCTAATTTATCAAGTTTTTTTTGTAATGGTGTTGTACTATCTTCATCAGTATTTAAAGCCTTAGCTATCTTACCTATTTCTGTATTCATACCAGTTTTAATAACTACACCCTCTCCTCTTCCATAAGTTGCAAGAGTTGAAGAATAAGCTAAATTAATCTTATCTCCCATAGGTAAATTGTCTTGATCAGTTATATATTTTGCATCCTTTGTTACTACATGTGATTCCCCTGTAAATGCAGATTCTTCAACTTGTAAATTCTGAGTTTCTATTAATCTTAAATCTGCTGGAATAAATCTACCTGCATCTATTATTAATATATCTCCTGGAACTAAGTATTTAGAATCTATTTCATATATTTTACCCTCTCTTTTAACTACTGCTTTTGGAGATGATAATTTTTTTAATGCTTCAAGTGTTTTTTCAGCTTTAGCTTCTTGAACAACTCCTACTATAGCATTAATTAATACTACCATTAATATTATTACAGCTTCTGTAAAACCATCTGGATAATGAGCTATTACATTTAATATTGATGCAATAATTAAAACATAAATTAATACATCTTTTAACTGGTCTATAAATCTTGAAATTAATGTTTTTTTCTTGCTTTCTTCTAACTTATTTTCTCCATATATTTCAAGTCTTTTTTTTGCCTCTTCTTCACTAAGACCTACATTTTTATCTACATTTTGTTTTTTTAATACTTCTTCTATACTTTGTTTAAATTCCAATTACATATCCTCCATTAAGTATTTTTTAACTAATTGGTAATATTCCAACATTGAAATTATAGAAAATATTACTGAGGGTAATAAAACTATAGAATTAACAAAATTACCAAAAGGAAAAATAAGTGCAAATAATAAGGCTATCATCTGAGTTGCAGTTTTTAATTTAGCTGTTGAACTAGCAGGAACAACCTCTCCACCTTTTTCTAAAATTAACATTCTAATTGCCATAACAACAAATTCTCTAGCAATTAATATTAATACTAACCAAATTGAAAACACATCATATTTTGCAAGAACTATCAATACAGAAAATACGAATACTTTATCTGCTATAGGATCAAGTAATTTACCAAAATTAGTAATTAAATTATCTCTTCTAGCTATATAACCATCAAAAAAATCTGTTAATGCTATCGTAGCAAAAAGTAAAACAATCAAAATATGTAATAATATTGCCCATAAAATAGATGTATAATTAGCCTCATATTTAAATAACATCAATAAAATTAATATAGGTGTTAATATTATTCTTATTAAAGTTAATTTGTTAGGTAAATTAAGTTTACTTATCATAGTATTACTCTCCTTCATTTGAATTTTCTTCTTTAACTTCTTCCTTTTCTATCAATGCTTTCATACTTAAACTAAATTTATTATTATCTTCTAAAGCAATAACCTTAACATCAACTATATCATCAACTTTTAAAACATCTTCAACTTGTTTAATTCTCTTATGTGATATTTCAGATATATGCAATAATCCCTCAGTTCCTGGTACAATTTCAACAAAAGCTCCAAATTTTGCAAGTTTAGTAATTCTACCTTTATACACCTTATCTAATTCAACTGTAAGTGTATATTGTGTTACAAGTTCAAATGCTCTATTCATCATTTCTTGGTCTACACCAAATATTGCTACTCTTCCATCATCTTCAACATCAATTTTAACTCCAGTTTCTTCAATAATAGATTTAATTACCTTACCTGCTGGTCCTATTAATGCTGCTATTTTACTTGGATCTATTCTTAAATTAATTATCTTAGGTGCATTTTCTGGTAAGTTTGGTCTTGGTTCTTCTATAGTAGCTTCCATAACCTCTATAATGTGCATTCTTCCTTTATGTGCTTGAGTCAATGCTATTTCCATTATTTCTTTGTTAATACCCTCTATTTTAATATCCATTTGTATAGCAGTAATACCTTTCTTAGTTCCTGCTACTTTAAAGTCCATATCTCCTAAATGATCTTCTAACCCTTGAATATCTGTAAGTACTGTAAAGTTTTCTTCTTCCTTAATTAATCCCATTGCAATACCTGCCACAGTTCCTCTTATAGGGACACCTGCTGCCATTAATGCAAGAGAACCACCACATATAGAAGCTTGAGATGATGACCCATTAGATTCTGTTATTTCAGATACTAATCTAACTGTATATGGAAAATCATCAACTGATGGCATTACTGCTTTAAGTGCTCTTTCTGCTAAATTACCATGTCCTAATTCTCTTCTTCCAGGAGCTCTCATAAATCCTGCTTCACCAACTGAAAATGGTGGGAAATTATAGTGTAGGAAAAACTTCTTATTATATTCTCCTTCCATACCATCTATAATTTGCTCATCTTCTTTAGAACCTAAAGTTGCAGTAACTAAAGCTTGAGTTTCTCCACGAGTAAATAATGCTGAACCATGTGGCATTTTTAACACATCAATTTGAGCATTTAATGGTCTTATTTCATCAATTTTTCTTCCGTCTGCCCTATATTTATCAAATATTATTAATTCTCTTACTATTTTCTTTTCTAAATCATGATAATATTTTTTAAATTCTTTAACTAATTCATCTAAAGATTTTTCTTTATTTTCTCCAATTAATTCTAATAATCTTTCTTCTTCTGTTTTTTCTTTTGATAAAATTTCTTTTGCTATTTCTAATTTAAATGTAGAAAGTAAGCTTTCACATAAATTATCTATAGCTTCATATTTTTCTAATTTACCTGGTACTAAAATAGCATTTTTTAATTCACCTTGATATTTATCTAAAAAAGATGTTACTCTTTCATCATAATTCACACCATTAAATTCCATTTTTTCAATATTTAATGTATTTAAAATAGCTTCTTGTTGTTCACATATTTTCTTAATTTCTTCATGTCCTAACATAATAGCATTTAACATTTCTTCTTCACTTACTTCATTAGCTCCTGCCTCAACCATAGTTATTGCACTCTTAGTTCCTGCAACAGATAAGTAAATATCCATGCTATCTCTTTGGTCTTTATTTGGATTAATAATATATTCTCCATTCATATATCCTACAGTAAGTCCTGCAACTGGTCCACCAAATGGAATATCTGATAACCCTAAAGCAAATGATACCCCTATAGTAGATATATCTTCTGGCATATTAACACCATCAAAACTAACTACATTAATTACTACATGTACTGCATTAAAAAATCCTTCTGGGAATAAAGGTCTTATTGGTCTATCAATTAATCTTGAAATTAAAACTTCTTCTGTTGATGGTTTAGATTCACGTTTTATAAATCCACCTGGGAATTTACCTGTAGCATAAAATTTTTCAATATAGTCTACAGTTAATGGGAAAAAATCTTGCCCATCTCTTACTTCTTTACTTCTAGTAGCTGTAACAAGTACTGTTGTTCCTCCACTAGTTACTAAAACAGACCCACCTGCTTGTCTTGCAATTTCTCCTGTTTCAATTTTCACTTCTTTTCCTGATACATCTAAAATGTAAGTTTTCTTATCAAACATTTTGTCCTCCTATTTTATATTTTATAAGAGTGAGCAAATAACATTAAAAAACTCTTATTAAAAAGTCCTTTAAAATTACTTACTCCACTCTTTTTACTATTCTATATTTTATCATATTTTTATTGATTTTTCAAATAAACAAATAATCGGTGTATCCCCCTTCCTAAATTCCAAAAGTAAATGTCCAAAAAAGTAATTGAAAAAAAATAGGATATACAGTACAATCATAAATGACCAAATCTATTGAAAGGAACTGTATACCCATGACTAATAATAACACATTTTTTAAAATTAATAAAGAAGAA
>NZ_LKKW01000003.1 GCF_001891165.1 Streptobacillus ratti
TTTTTAGAGAATTTAGATATAATGGGAATATAGATGATTTTAAGACAGAATTAAAATCTAAAATTGCTAAAAACCCAAAGGATATAGATTCATTAAAAAAACTTGCAGGTGTATATCATGCGTATTTAGAAAATGATAAGGCGATTGAGTTATAGGGAGGATAGTAAGTATTATTTAAGGAGAGTATTTAGGAGTATAGAGGAGTTAAAAAGAGGAGTAAAGAAGTATTGTAGTAGATATAATAATATAAGGAGAAAAGTACTAAACTTTAAGAGTCCGAATGAGGTAGTAAGAGAGTATCAAAATAGTTTAACAAATTAATAAAAATGTAAAAAAGGTGACTAAGTGGTTAATTACACACTTATACAGAAACTTTTTAAATATTTTGTTACATATGTTTGACAACTAAACATTGGAATTTAGGAAATATCTTGCTATAGCTAGAAATTTTGAAAAAAATGTGATAAAATAGTATGATAGGAAAATAATGGAGGAAAGAATGGAAAGTAAAATATTTGGGTATGTTTCTAAGGAACTTAATATAGGGTTAAAACAAATTGAAGAAACTATTAAACTATATGATGAGGGAGCAACTATCCCCTTTATATCAAGATATAGAAAAGAAGTTACAGGCAATTTAGATGAAGAACAAATTAGACTTGTAGTAGAAAAAATAACATATTACAGAAACTTAGAGAAAAGAAAAGAAGAAGTAATAAGACTTATTGATGAGCAAGGAGCATTAACTCCAGAATTAGAAAAATCTATCAATGAAGCCATGGTATTACAAAGAGTAGAAGACTTATATATGCCATATAAGAAAAAGAAAAAAACTAAGGCTGATATAGCTATAGAAAATGGATTAGAACCTTTATCTATTTTTGCAAAAGATGAAAAAGTTACTATGGAAGCTTTAAGAGAAGAAGCTAATAAATATATTAACGATAATGTTTTAAGTGTTGAAGAAGCATTAGAGGGGATACATTTAATATATGCTCAAAAAATATCAGAAGAAATTACTAATAGAGAATATTTAAGAAACTTATTAGCTCAAAAATCTTTAGTTGTTTCTAAACTTATAGAAAAGAATAAGGAACTTGATGAAAAACAAGTTTACAAAGATTACTATAACTTCCAAGAACCATATTCTAAAATAGTTACTCACAGAATACTTGCTATTAATCGTGGAGAAAATGAGAAAATTTTAAAAGTTAATTTAGAAATAGATGAAGTTACAAGAGAAGAATTGGTAAATAGAATATATCATATGAATTTTGAGAATAATAATATAAAATCTTTTTTCATAGATGTAGTAAATGATTCTATAGATAGATTAATGTATCCGTCAATAGAAAATGAATTAAGAAACATCTTAACAGAAAAAGCAGAATTAGAGGCTATAGAAAATTTTGCAACTAATTTAGAAAAACTATTATTACAACCACCTTTGAATAAGAAAACTATACTAGGGCTTGACCCAGGTTATAGAACGGGAGCAAAACTAGCAATTATTGATAAAGATGGTTTCTTTAAAGAAAGTGATGTAGTTTATTTAGTTAAAGATGTTCATAGTGAAAAACAACTTGAAACAGCAAAAAGTAAGATACTTAAATACTTGAGTAAATATGATGTTGACATAGTTGCTATAGGTAATGGAACAGCAAGTCGTGAAACAGAAAGTTTTGTGGCATCATTACTTAAAGAATACAAGGAAAAGAAAGTATCATATATTATAGTTAATGAGGCAGGAGCATCAGTTTATTCAGCATCTAAAGTTGCTGCTGAAGAATTTCCAGAACTTGATGTAACTGTAAGAGGAACTATATCAATTTCAAGAAGACTACAAGATCCACTAGCTGAGCTTGTAAAAATAGATCCTAAATCTATAGGTGTAGGAATGTATCAACATGATGTAAACCAAAAGAAATTAAATGAAGAACTTGAACAAACTATAGAAAAAATAGTTAATAGGGTTGGAGTAAATATTAATACTGCAAGTGCAGAGCTTTTAGGATTTGTATCAGGTATTAAGAAAAACATTGCTAAGAATATAGTTGAATATAGAAAAGAAAATGGAGATTTCAAAAATAGAAAAGATATTTTAAAGGTAAAAGGTCTTGGAGCAAAAGCTTTTGAACAATTAGCAGGTTTCGTTGTTATACCTAATGGAGAAAATCCTTTAGATAATACAATAATTCACCCTGAATCATATCATATAGCTGAAGAAATTTTATCTAATTCAGAAACTAATGTAAATGAATTAAAATCAGATTTAGAGTTAGTAAGAGAAAAACTTAAATTGGTAAATTTACAAAAAATAATTGAAAAAACAGGACTTGATAAGACAACTAAAGATGTTTATGAAGCATTGATTAAAGATAGACGTGATCCAAGAGATGATTTTGATAAACCACTTTTAAGAGAAGATATTTTATCTATAGAAGATTTAAAAGCTGGAATGGAACTTGAGGGTACTGTTAGAAATGTTACAAAATTTGGAGCATTTGTTGATATAGGGTTAAAAAATGATGCAATGATACATATATCAGAACTTTCAAATTCATTTATTGATGACCCAACTAAGGTATTATCTATAGGTCAAATAATTAAAGTTAGAGTACTTGATATAGACATGCAAAGAGGAAGAGTTGCCTTAACAAGAAAAGATGCTAATTATGTTAAACCTAATAAAAAGAAAAAAACTAAGATTGATAAAGAAGAAATACAAAGAAAAAAATTAGAACAACAACTGATAAATAAAGGCTGGAAAATAAAAAAATAGGAGGAAAATATGTCAGAAGAAAATAAAGTAGATTATGCAGGGACGCTTAATTTACCTAAAACAAGCTTTAAAATGAAAGCAAATCTCTCACAAAAAGAACCTTTAACTATAAGGGATTGGGAAAAAAATAAAATATATGAAAAATCTTTAGATAATGAAAAACCTACTTTTTTCTTGCATGATGGACCACCATATGCAAATGGAAATTTACATATAGGTCATGCGATAAATAAAGTGCTTAAGGATATAATATTAAAGTATAAAAGAATGCAAGGATTTAATGCACCATATATACCAGGGTGGGACACACATGGTCTGCCTATAGAATGGAAAATGATACAAGATTTAGGTGAAAAAGCTAAAGAAATGTCGCCATTAGAATTAAGAAATGCGTGTAAAAAATATGCTTTAAAATCTGTAGAGATGCAAAAAAAAGACTTTGTTAGATTAGGAATTTTAGGAGATTGGAATAATCCATATATAACATTAAATAAAGAGTTTGAGGCAGAAGAATTAAGAGTATTTAGAGATATATATGAAAATGGTTATGTATATAAAGGGTTAAAACCAGTTTATTGGTCGCCAACTACAGAAACTGCACTTGCAGAGGCAGAAATAGAATATAAAGATGTGGAATCAGATTCAATATATGTTAAGATGAACTTAACTAGTGAATCTAATGAAAAATTAGGTGTAGAAAATGCTTCTATGGTAATATGGACAACTACTCCATGGACTATACCAGCAAATTTAGCTATATCTTTAAATTCAGAGTTTGTATATGGAGTATATAAAACAGAAAAAGGTAATTTAATATTAAGTAAAACTTTAGCTGATAGAGCATTTAATGAAATGGGTCTAAGCTTTGAATTAATAAAAGAAATTTCAGGTAAAGATTTTGAAAGATTAACATATAAGCACCCTCTATATGATAGAGTGTCTATGTTAATTTTAGGAGATCATGTTACAGAAGATGCAGGAACTGGTTGTGTTCATACTGCTCCTGGTCATGGGGTTGATGACTATAATGTATCATTAAAATATGATATAGGGATATTATCACCAGTAGATAATAAAGGTCATATGACAAGTGAAGCACATGGATATGAGGGACTTTTCTATAAAAAAGCAAATGGAAATATAATAACTGACCTTGAAAATAACGGGCATTTATTAGGACATAAAAAAATAGTGCATTCTTATCCTCATGATTGGAGAAGTAAAAAACCTGTAATATTTAGAGCTACAGAACAATGGTTTATAAAAGTAGATGGTGAAGTTAGAGAAAATACTTTAGAAAAATTAGAAGAAGTTGAATTTGTTCCAGCATGGGGAAGAAATAGAATTACATCTATGATAGAAAATAGACCAGATTGGACTATATCAAGACAAAGAGTTTGGGGAGTTCCTATTCCAATTTTCTATAATGCAAAAACTAATGAGGTAATCTATGAATCAGAAATAATGGCTAGAGTAATAGATTTAGTAGAAAAAGAGGGAACTGATATTTGGTGGAAATATTCTGCTGAAGAAATAATAGGAGAAGAATTATTATTTAAACATAATTTAAAAGGTGTAGAATTAAGAAAAGAACAATCAATACTTGATGTATGGTTTGATTCAGGAGTTAGTCATAGAGCAGTTCTAAGACCTAGAGGATATAATATTAGACCTGTAGATCTTTACCTTGAGGGTTCTGATCAACATAGAGGTTGGTTCCAATCATCATTACTTACATCAGTAGCATCTACATTTGACTCACCTTACAAGAAATTATTAACTCATGGATTTGTTATGGATGGACAAGGTAGAAAAATGTCTAAATCATTAGGAAATACAATAACTCCTAAAGATATTATAGATGTACATGGTGCAGATATATTAAGACTTTGGGTTTCAAGTGTTGATTATAGAGAAGATGTTAGAATTTCTGATAATATAATACAACAAATGGCAGATTCATATAGAAAAATAAGAAATACTTCAAGATACTTATTAGGTAATATAAATGATTTTGATAGAAATAATAGAGTAGCTTATGAGGATATGTTAGAAATAGATAAATGGGCTATGCACAAATTAGAGGAATTAAAAGAAAAAGTTACTAAACATTATGAAAATTATGAGTTTTATTCACTATTCCAAGAAATACTTTATTTCTGTTCTGTTGAGATGTCATCATTCTATCTTGATATAATAAAAGATAGACTTTACTGTGAATATAAGGATTCATTAGAAAGAAGATCTGCACAAACGGTATTAGTAGATATTTTAGATGTTTTAGTAAGAATAATATCACCAGTATTATCATTTACAGCAGAAGAAATTTGGGAAAGACTTGATTATGAAGGTAAAGAAGAAAGTGTACATTTAGCTTCATGGATACAGCCTAAACCAGAACATATAAATGAAGAACTTGCTAATAAATGGCAAATATTAGGTGAACTTAGAAAAGAAGTTAATAAGAAGATAGAAAAAGAAAGACAAAATGGTTCTATAGGATTATCTCTTGATGCAAGAGTTTTAATTAAAGTAACTAATGATAAATATGAATTTATTAAAGAATACTCTAGTTGGGACATTTCAGATATATTCCTTGTATCACAAGTTGAATTTACAAATACTGAAGAATTAGAAAGTACTGATTTAGAAGGGTTTGAAGTTAAAGTTGTAAAAGCTTTAGGTAAGAAATGTGAAAGATGTTGGAAATATTCTGAAGAAGTTGGACAAGATTTAGAATATCCAGATGTTACATTAAGAGATGCTAAAGTATTAAAAATGTTGAAAGGACAATAATATGCAATACATATTTCTAATATTAATATATATGGTATTAGTATTTATTGATCAGTTTACTAAGCATTTAATGTATGTTATTTCTAATGCTCAAATTGGTTATTCTATACCTGTTTTAGGAGATTTTTTTAAGCTTACATATATAGAAAATCATGGTGGTGTGTTTGGAACTTTTCAGGGTCATATTATTGTATTCACAATAATTAGTACCCTCCTTATAACATACATCATATATACAGAATGGGAAAATTTTTTAAAAGCCGATTTAATAAGAAAAATTGCAATAATATTTATTGCTTCAGGTGCAACTGGTAATATGATAGATAGGTTCTTTAGAGGATATGTTATAGACATGATAGACTTTAGAGGGATTTGGCAATTCATATTTAATGTTGCAGATGTATACATACATATAGGTATATATATTCTTATCATTATGTACCTACTAAAAAAAGAAAAATAAGTATGAAGAAAGGGAAAAACTATGTATTTTCAAGATATAATACTAACACTTCAAAAATATTGGAGTGAACAGGGTTGTATAATAAGTAATCCATATGATGTTGAAACGGGTGCGGGAACTTTTAATCCAGATACATTTTTAATGTCTTTAGGGCCTGAGCCATGGAATGTTGCTTATGTTGAACCATCAAGAAGACCTAAAGATGGAAGATATGGTCAAAATCCAAATAGAGTATATCAACATCATCAATTTCAAGTGATAATGAAACCATCACCTGATAATATACAAGAATTTTATCTTAAGAGTTTAGAAGCTTTAGGGATAGATGTTAAAAATCATGATATTAGATTTGTTGAGGATAACTGGGAATCTCCAACTCTTGGAGCATGGGGTCTTGGTTGGGAAGTGTGGTTAGATGGAATGGAAATTACACAGTTTACATACTTTCAACAAGTAGGAGGAATAGAAGTTGATATAACTCCATCTGAAATTACTTATGGACTTGAAAGAATAGCCCTATACTTACAAAACAAAGAAAATGTTTATGATTTAGAATGGTCTAAAGGTGTAAAATATGGTGAAAGAAGATTTCAATATGAATATGAAATGAGTAAATATAGCTTTGAAGTTAGTGATAATAATATGAATTTCACTTTATTTGATATGTATGAAAAAGAAGCAAATAACTGTATTAATCATAAATTAGTACTTCCAGCATATGATTATGTTCTTAAATGTTCTCATACATTTAATAATTTAGATGCAAGAGGAGCTATATCAACTACAGAAAGAATGTCATATATTTTAAGAGTTAGAGATTTAGCTAAAAAATGTGCTGAAATATTTGTTAAAACTCGTGAAGATTTAGGTCATCCACTTTTAAAAAAAGGGGGTAATAAATAATGAGATTTTTATTTGAAATTGGTGTTGAAGAACTACCATCAAGACAAGTTGATAAAGCTTGCACAGACCTATTAGAAATATTTAAAAAAGAATTAACTGAAGCTAGAATAGAATTTAATGGAGAAAAGAAATATAATTCACCAAGAAGAATAGCTATATATTTTGAAAATATATCAGAAATGCAAAAAGATCTTTATGAGAAAAAAACAGGTCCATCTACTTCTGTTGCATATAAAGATGGAATGTTGACTAAATCAGCATTAGGATTTTTAAATTCTCAGAATTTAACTGAATCTGATTTAAAAATTGAAAAAACAGATAAAGGAGAATATATCTATATTGAAAGAAATATTAAGGGAATAGAGAGCTTTAAAGTTTTACCTAAACTTATGGAAAAAGCAATTAAATCACTTGATTTTGATAAAACTATGAAATGGAGTGATAAATCATTTAGGTTTGCAAGACCTATTAAATGGATAGTTGCAACTTTAGATGATAAAGTAATTGATTTTACTTTTGAGGGTATTAAAGCAAATAATATTTCAAGAGGTATGAGATTATTTGGTTCTCAAGAAGTTTTAATTTCTGATAGTAGCAAATATGAAGAAACTTTATTAAATGAGTATGTGGTAGTAGATGCGTTAAAAAGACGTGAAATGATACTTGAGAGTATTAAAAATAACTGTGAAAAAGATGGAGATAAAGTAATAGTAAATAAATATTTACTTGATGAAGTAGTAAACCTTATTGAATATCCTTATGCAATTTGTGGAGAATTTAATAAAGATTATTTAAAGTTACCAGAGGATATCATAACTATAACAATGGAAACACATCAAAGATATTTCCCAGTTAAGAATTTTGAGGGTAAATTAACTAATAAATTTGTATTAATTAGAAATGCACCTGAATATTCAGAATTAGTTAAAAAAGGAAATGAGAAAGTTATAGAACCAAGACTTGCTGATGCTAAATTTTTCTTTGATGAAGATTTAAAGATAAATCTTAATGATAATGTAGAAAAACTTAAAAATGTTACTTTCCAAAAAGATATGGGAACTATATTTGAAAAAATGGAAAGAAGCCAAAAAATTGCTAAATATTTAATAGAAAAATTAAATTTAGGAAATAGTGAAAACATTTTAAAAACTATATATCTATCTAAAGCTGATTTAGTAAGTAATGTAATTAATGAAAAAGAATTTACTAAATTACAAGGATTTATGGGTTCTATATATGCTGAAAAACAAGGAGAAAAACCAGAAGTTTCTAAGGGTATATTTGAACATTATTTACCAAGATTTCAAGGAGATATATTACCAGAAACTATAGAGGGAACTATAGCATCTATATCTGATAAATTAGATACTTTAGTAGGAGCATTTTCTGTTAATTTAATTCCTACAAGCTCAAAAGATCCTTATGCACTTAGACGTGCAACTAATGGAATTCTTTTAACTGCATTTAATAAAAATCTTAATATTGATTATTTAGATTTAATTAATAAGGCATTTGAAATATTTAGTGAAGATAAGAAAGTATTAAATGAGAAAGCAAAAGAAAATATATTAGATTTTGTTAAACAAAGACTTGAAGCAATACTTGCTACAGATTTTTCTAAAAATTTAATTTCTTATCAGATTAATAATGTTACATCTATTATGGATATTAAGAATAGATTAATTAAACTTGCAGAATTTGAAAAAAGTGAGAATTTTGAAATATTAATTAATTTAATTAAAAGACTTAAAAATATTTCAAAAGAAGTTAATAAAGATGTAGATGTAGATTTATTTGAAAATGAAGAAGAAAAAGAATTATATAATCTTTCACAAAGTTTAAGTGGAGATTTTAAAGATATAGATATGTTAATTGATAAGAAAGATATAATTAACAAATTCTTTGAAAAAGTAATAATAAATGTTAAAGATGAAGTTATTAAAAATAATAGAATAGCTTTAATTAATGAAGTTTTAACTAAGGTTAATAAGTTAATATATGTTTAATATGAGGAGGAGAAATGAAAAAATTGATTTTATTAATATCTTTAATTGGAGTAGTTTCTACTCCAATTGAACTAAAAAGAGAAATTAATGTATTTGAAGATGAAGAAATAGTAAAAAGATATATAGAACATTTAGAAGATATTGATATTAATGACTATTTACCATATATAAATGCGACTGATTTAATTTCTGAAGTATATCGACCCAATAACAATGTTATAAACCCTGTTAGTGATAGAAATGTCATAGATAGTCCTTTTAAAGTAATTCAAACATTTGATTTTGATGTTAAGAATTTAAAAAATATTATTAAAAAAGAATTATCTACTGAATTATCAGATAAAATTGATAAAAGCATATTGGAATTATCAAAATATACAAGTATTGAAGCCCTATTTTTAGATGGAAATAATGATTTGAATAAATTAAATAACTTGAAAAAAGATTTAGTTGATTTTGCAAATGAGAAATTAAAAATATATGGTGATTTATCAAAAGGTGAGTATATAAATAATGAAAAAAATGCAGAAGTATATAATAATGTTATTGAGTTAGAATTAGAATAGGGAGGTTATTGTGGATAATAGATTTGTTGATTTAAATGAGATGTTAGAAGATTGTGAAATAAGTAATGAAATAAACTCTTTAAGACCACAGTTATTTAAAGATTACATAGGTCAAGAAGATTTAAAAGAAACACTTAGTATATCTATAAAAGCAGCTAAGATTAGGCAAGAGGCACTAGACCATATATTACTATTTGGTCCACCAGGACTTGGTAAAACAACTATGGCAACGGTTATTGCAAATGAAATGGGTACTAATATTAAAATAACATCAGGACCTGTACTTGAAAAAGCAGGAGATTTAGTATCTATACTTACTACCCTAGAAGAGGGAGATGTCCTATTTATAGATGAAATACATAGATTAAGTACTAATATTGAAGAAATACTTTATTCTGCAATGGAAGATTTTAAAGTAGATATTATGTTAGGTAAAGGTCATGGTGCTACAAGTTATAGGGTAGAATTAAAAAGATTTACATTAATAGGTGCAACTACTATGGCAGGTAAGCTTTCTAAACCTTTTAAAGATAGATTTGGAATACAACATAGAATGAATTTCTATACTACAGAAGAACTTATGAAGATAATTTCAAGATCTGCAAATATTTTAGGTGTAGAATGTAGAGAAAATTCATTAAGAGATATAGCACTTAGAAGTAGAGGGACTCCAAGACTTGCAAATAGAGTATTAAAAAGGTCAAGAGATTACGCTACTGTAAATAGTAATGGAGTTATTAATGATGAAATAATGAAAGAGGTTATCAGAATATTAAAAGTAGATGATAGAGGACTAGATGAAATGGATAGAAATTTATTAAAATCTATAATAATTAATTATTCTGGTGGACCTGTAGGAGTTGAAACACTTGCTACTCATTTAGGAGAAGATAGAAAAACTATAGAAGAAGTTTATGAACCATATTTAATACAATTAGGATTACTAAAAATTAGTTTAAGAGGTAGAGAAGTTACAGATTTAGCTTACACTCATATGGGACTTGAAAAGAGGTAATATGTTGACAGTTATAGCTGATAAAATTATTGATGATATAGCTCAGATTACTGAAACAACTGAGATTAACCATATTAAAAATGTTTTTAGATTAAAAGAAAATGATGAAGTTAGGGTTATAGATTTTGAATATGAGTATAAAGGAATAATTAAAGAGATTAATAAGAAAAATATATTAATTAGTATTTCTGATAAAAAAGAGGATATTTATTCTCTCCCACTTAATTTAGATTTAGCTATAGGATTATTAAAAAATGAAAAAATGAAATTATTAATACAGAAATTAACGGAGTTAGGTATTAGAAATATTATTCCATTAAAAACTGAAAGAGTAGTAGTAAAAATTAATGAAAAGAAAGAAAAATGGGATTTAGTAGTTAGAGAAAGCATGAAACAATGTAGGGCTATTAAAAAAACTAATGTAGAAATACTTAATGAAATTAAAAGGATAAAATATGGAAATTATGATAAAATAATATATGCGTATGAAAGTAGTGAGTCATCACTTAATTTAAAAGAAATAGTTAAAAAAGAAGATAATAATATTTTATTAATCATAGGGCCTGAGGGTGGATTTACTCAAGATGAAGTAAAATATTTAAAATCTATAGGAGCAATAGAAATTAGTTTAGGAAAAAGAATATTAAGAGCAGAAACAGCAGCAATAGTTCTTGCTGGAAGTATAATAAATATAAAAGAATAAAAGGAAGGTAAAAATGAAAAAGAAATTAACAATACTTTTAACATTATTAACAATAGTTTCTTGTGGAACTAAAACAAGTGCAGAAATAGAGGGAAATAAAATAGTTAGAGTGGATAATTCATATTATCTACATTATGATGATACAGTGATTAAATTAACAGAAGATACATACATTACTAAAGATAAAAAAGTTTCAGACTATTTTAAAGGGTCTTTATTTAGTAATGAAGAAGATGATTTCTTAGTAGACTTAAAAAAATATTTTCCACATGGATTTAATGGTATAGAAAAAGGTGAAGCACCAAAAGAATTTACAGAAATTCCTTTAATGTCATTAGGGGATAAGAAAATTATAGATGCTATAGCATTATCTTTAGATTTATCAAGTAAAAGTCCAGAATTATTAATTGCTAAAGATGAAACTAAAGATGAAGAAAAAATAGAAGAAGTTAAAAAAGAAATAGATTTAAAAGGTAAAAAAGTTGCAATATTAAATGCAAATGGTATAGATGGATATGCAAAAAGATTAGGAGAGAGTTTAAAAACAACTTTAGGTATAGAATTTTTATCAGAAAATTATGGTAAATCTGAAAAATTAAGCTATATAGTTAATCATAAATTAACTCAAGAAGAATTAGATAAATTAATTAATACTGTAAATATTAAATTTATTAAAGTTCAAAATAATCCTAATTTAAAACCTGAACAAGATGCAGTATTAATTACAGGTAATGATGCAAATGTTAAATACAGTGTTGAAGTACTTTCTAAAAGTGGATTAAAAGATATAGAAAATATGCTTAAAGAATACACAGTAACTACAAAAACTGAAACTAAGTATAATAATGAAGATATTAAAGATGAAACTATAATAATGTATAATCCAGAAGATGTATTTATAGCTAAAAAAATATTAAGATTATTACCTAATGCAATATTAAAAGAAGATGCTAGTTTAAGTAATAAATTAATAATAACAACTAAATAAGGAGAGTTATGGAAGAAATAGTAAAAGTAATAGTAGATGTAATAGAAGATAAAAAGGGAATGGATATAAAAGTATATGATTTAAAAGGTAAATCACCATTTTTTGACTATTCTATACTATGCAGTGGTTCTTCAACTAGAAATGTTGATGCCATAGTACAAGAATTAAAAAAATCTATGCCTATGGTTAAAGGAATAGAGGGTCAAGAGGAATCAAATTGGGTATTAATAGATGGTGGAGATGTAATAGTTAGTGTATTTACTAAAGATGCAAGAGAATACTATAAATTAGATGAATTTTATGAAAGCGTTTAATAACTATGAGAATATTAGATATAGAAGATAAGAGTAAAAGAGTATCATCTTTTCTATTTATAGTATCTCTAATATTTTTGGGATTAGTTCTAAGATTATATAATCTACAAATTACTAATAGAGAACTTTATCAAAATAGGGCTTCAAGAAATAGTTTAAGAGCTAACACTATTAAGCCTGCAAGAGGCAAAATTTATGATAAATATGGAGAATTATTAGTAAGTAATACTACTGGTTATCATCTCATACATAAAGAAAGTAATAATATATCTAATAACGAATTAGAAATTTTAACAAAGGTATTTAAAGAAACTGATGTTGAAAGAGAGAAGATATTTTCAGCATTAAGTAAAAAAACTCGTGAAAAATTAGAAGAGATATATTTTGATACATTAGATATGATGAAATTAACTAATATGGAATATGAGGATATTATTAATAAGTTCTATAAGGTATTACCATCTGGGTTTGATAAAGTAATTATAGTTGATGAAGATTTAGATCCAAAAAGTGCTTTAATTGGAGTAGAAAAAATTACTAATCCACGTATTGATATTTTAGAATATGACAAGAGATATTATCATAAGCGTGAAGTTGCTTCTCATGTTATAGGGAATGTTAAACTCATAAGTGAAAAAGAATATGAGGAATTAAAAGATAAAGGTTTTGAAAAAGATGATCTTGTAGGTAAAGATGGAATTGAAAAGACATATAATGTGGAGTTAAAAGGGAAATCTGGTAAAGAGTTTGTTGAAGTAGATGCAAGAGGAAATGTTTTAAATAAACTTGATGAAGAAAAAGCTATAGCAGGTAAAAATATATATCTTTCTATAGAATATGAATTACAAAAATATATGACAGAAAAATTTAGAGGTAAAATTGGTACCTTTATAGCTATAGATGTTAAAACAGGTAAAATATTAACATATGTAAGTTATCCTGAAATAGATTTAAATATTTTAAGTTCAAGAATAAGTAAAAATGATTGGGAGAAACTTTTAAATTCTAGTAAAAAACCTTTATTAAATAGAGGTATAGCAGGTCTATTCCCACCTGGTTCTACGGCTAAGGTAGTTAGTGGTCTAGCTATACTTGAAAATGGGATATCGCCAGAGGAAACTATGTATTCAACTGGGGAGTTCACTTTTGGTAAGGTTAAATTTAGGGATTCTAATAGAAAAGGACATGGAACTACAAATTTTTTCAAAGCTATAGCTGAATCTGTAAATACATATTTTTATCAAAATATTTTAAGAATAAATAGAGATGAATATTTTAAAATAGCAAAGGACTTTGGAATAGGAGAACCTACTGAGATAGATCTTCCAGGAGAGATATCAGGTGTTCTTCCAACTCCTGAATGGAAAAGAAAAAGATTTAAAACAGCAATAGATAGAAAATGGTTACCTGGAGATTTAATTAATATGTCTATAGGTCAAGGATATATGCTTATGACACCATTACAAGTATTAATGATGTATCAAGCTATAGCAAATGATGGAGTTATGATTAAACCAACTTTTATAGAATATTTTGAAAATTCAGACGGTATAAGGGAAAGAAAGAAAATAGAAGTATTAAGAAAATTAAATATTAAAGATGAGAATATAAAGAATATACAAAAAGCTCTGAAAATGACTGTTACTGATGGTACGGCTAAAGTATTAAAAAATCTTCCTACATCAGTTTCAGCAAAAACAGGAACTGCACAAAATAGGAAGGAATCAAAACACCATTCATGGATGGCAGGATATTTCCCTAGTGATAAACCTGAAATAGCCTTTGTTGCATTAGTTGAAGAGGGTGGATATGGTGCAGTTGAAGCAGGTGGAAGAGTACATGAGTTTATTTCTAAATATTATGAATTAAAAGGAGAAAATTAATGAAAGAATATTTTGTTAATCTCTTAAAACTATCTAACATAGATATATGTGAAGATAAAATTGATAAATTAGTAATGTATCTTGATTTACTTATAGAAAAGAATAAAGTAATGAATTTAACGGCTATAAGAGATAGTAAAGATATGATAGAAAAACATTTTATAGATGCTTTACTACTTACTAAAATAATAAGAAATGAAGAAAAAAATTTAATAGATTTAGGAACAGGTGCTGGATTTCCTGGTCTTGTTCTTGCTATATATTATCCTGATAAAAAATTCTTACTAGTTGATTCAGTTAAGAAAAAAGTTGCATTTTTAGATGAGGTAATAGAAAAACTGCAATTAGAAAATGTTAAAACTAGTAGTGAAAGAGCAGAAGAGATAATAAAAAAATATAGGGAAAAATTTGATGTAGCCTTATGTAGAGGTGTTGCAAATTTAAGAATAATACTTGAGTATATGATACCTTTTATTAAAATTGGTGGAAGATTTTTACCTCAAAAACTTAATTTAAATGAGGTAGAAGAGGCAAGTAATGCGTTAAATTTATTACATTCAAGCATTGAAAATGTAAATAAGTTTAATCTTCCAATAAGTAATGATGAAAGAATAATACTTGAAATTAAAAAGAATAAAAAAACAAACTTAGAATATCCAAGAGCAACAGGAATTCCAAGTAAAAAACCATTATAACAAAGGAGGTTTGAATATGAAAATAGTAAAAAGAAGTTTATTTATTATACTTCCCCTTTCCTTTATAATCTCAGGGGCTAAAGTATATATAGGTTCTAATGCTTTTAAATCTCATTTAAAGATATTATTAAATAATGTTTTTGAAATAAAAGTGGATTATTCAGACCTTAAATTACATGGTTTATCAAATTTAGAAATTAAAGATTTAAGGTTAAGAACTCAAGACGGGACAGAAGTAATTACTGCAGATTTAGCTAAGGCAAAAATAAATCTATTTACACCTACTAGAATATCTTATGTTGAATTAATAAAGGGTAAGGTATTATTTGAAAGAAGTTTAGATGGAATAAATTTAAGAAAAATACTACCTAATAGTTCTTCTGATACAACAGATTATAGGAGATTATCATTTATAAATAAGGTTAGTTTTAAAGATATTTCATTAAAATATATAGATAAATCCTATAACACTGTAATAGAAAAAGATTTTAAAGATGTAAATGGGTATTTAATAAGTATTCTTCAATCTAGTCTTGATTTAGTAGCAAATGCAAAAACTGATAATAATGAAAAATTAGAAATTAATATTAAATTTGATACAAATCAAGCAAAAAATTTCTTAGACCTATTTTCTATAAAACAATATGATGAATATAACAAAGAGAAAATGGGATTTAAATTTGATTTTAATAATGTTACTTTAACAAAGGAACTATTTCAGTATGTACCAATTAGTAATATGGTTTCAGCATATAGTGGTAAGGTTAATGGTAAATTAGAAATAAAAGAAGATGATAATGAAAATTTTGAATTTTATGGTAATTTAGATATTAATAATTCTGATATATGGTATAGGGAATATAAAGGGATAGTAAAAAATGTAAATGCTAATGTTAAATTTAATAAATATGATATAGATTTAAATGGAAAAGGTAAAGTAGATAACGGTAATATAGATTTAGGTATTAAATTTAATACTGATGATAGTAAACTATATCTTAAAACAAATATAAATAATGTAGATTATTCTACATTAAGAAAATATTCATTGATTGAAAAAATGAATATAGACGGAAAATCTGATAAGGTAAATGTAGATATAGGTTTAGGATTAAAAATAACAGATGATGATTTTGATATAGAAGAATTTAATGGTAGTGTTAAAACTAAATATTTAAATGTATTTGATAGCGATATTAATAATTTTAACCTATATTTTAAATTAAAAGAAAAAAATGTAATTAATATTAAGACAAATAATATATCTGTTAATAAAAATGTTAATGAAAACTTAAATATTAATGGATTAGTAAATGCAAGTTTTGATTTAAATGTTAAAAATATTTCTGGAAAAGGTAAATTTACTATAGATAATAAAAGTAAATTTATTAATTTAAATAGAATTAATGGAGATGTTGAGGTAAAAGAAAATAAAGATGTATTAGTTAATTTTAATGAGAAAAAAATATTTGGTAATATTAAATATCTTAATGAAAAACAAGAAGCTAAATTTACGATTAAAGGTAGACAACCTATTAATATAAAATACATGGGAAATGATTTAAATATTAAATCTAGTATTAATAATTTAACTTATTCATTTAGTAAAAATGATTTTGTAACTGGAACGGCAGATATATATGCTAAATCTAATGATGGTAAATATTTTAATGATGTTAATGCAAAATTAAATATTAATCAGGGTAGATATAATGTTAATGTTGATGCAAAAACTAATGATGGTAATATAAGTATTAATGGACATAGTTCTAAAAAAATGGAACATTCATATACTTTAGTAGCAAAAGATTTTGACATGGTAAAATATTTGAAAAAAATAGGTATTAAAAACTTAGATGATGTTGAGGGCAGTAAAGAAAGCTTTACAGTAAATGTTTTAGCTCAAAATATTGAAGATAAGGTAAAATTATCTTTAGATTTAAGTAATCCTGTAAATATTAAATTTAAGAATAAAAAATTAGGAATTAAACCTAAATTAAAAGATGTGATATATAACTTTAAAAACGGAACTATTGAATCTGGAGATATGAATCTTGGAGTTATAGGTGATGGAAGCATATTTGATAATATTACCGCTGGTGTAAACGTTAATAATGGTAATTTAGATGTAAATTCAGTAGTTAGCATTAAAGATGGTAAGTTAAATATCAAAGGTAATGTTAGTAAAGATTTAATACATTCATATGATATTAGTGGAGAAAAAATAGATATTTTTGAAATAGGTAAATCATTTGGATATATAGATAAAGAAATAAAAGATAGCATGAAACTTGATTTTAGTACTAAGGTTAGTGGTAATATAGATGATATTAAGGGAGATATACATATTAGTAGTCCTTATGGTGGATATGTTGCAGAATATGAAAATCTTGTACTAGATGGTAAGATAAATAATTTAAAAGAATTTGATATGGATCTTAATTTATCTGTTGATGAATTATGGCTTAAATATCAAAGATTTGTTGATGTAAAATCAAAGGTGAAAATTAAAAAAGAAGATATATATATAGAAGAATTTGGTAATGATAAGCTTAAGCTTAAAGCTAAATATAATTTGAAAAGTAGAAATGTTAGTTTAGAATCTAATTTAAATGCGTATAATATTTATTCTACTTTTGGACCAGATTTAGATTTAATAGTAAATAATATGAATTTTAATGTTTATGGAAATTTAGATAATTTAAATGGGAATATATCTATTGATGAATCTCCTGTAATGTTAAATAAAAAGAAAATATCTGATTTTGTTATGAATGGTAATATAGTTAATAATAAAATTAACTTAGATAAGATGAAAATTAGAGATAATAATGTAAGTGGATATTTTGATATTAAAGATAAAAGTTATGATATAAATATAGCTCTTAAGGAAAATAATATAGAAGAATTAGTTGCTATTAATAATTTAAAACTTAATGTTAATTCTAATTTAAACATTAAGGGTAACTTAGATAAAACAGATATTACAGGTAATTTAGATATAGAAAATTTAAGCTATAAACAATATAGAATACCAAAGGTGTTTTTAAATATCGAACATAAAAATACTAATATTTTCGATATTACTAAAACAGGAATACTGAATATTAATAATTTTGAAATTAAAGATAGTGATAATAAAGAAGTATTTAAATTTAGTGATAGTTTTGATTTAGCTAATTTAGATATAGACTATAATATAAAAAATAAAGAAATAGATTTAGAAAAGATAAGTTTATTAAATCCAGAAACATATAAAGGGAAATTAATACTTGATTTAATACTTAGACATAATAAAGAAGAAACTTTAGCATCATTAAATGTTAAAAGTGATGAACTATTATTAAATAGATTAAAAGTAACAGATGTATATTTTGATGTACAGGGAAATGACAAAGTTATGAATATTTCTGGAGCATACCTAGAATATGAAAATAATCCGTTTTTACTAGATGGTTATGTAAGTTATACACTTGATGACTATAATTTCAATCTATTAGCTAATGATTTTAACTTAAAATTCTTAGAAATTAGTGATAAAATTAAACAGTCTAGTGGTATAGCTAACCTTAACCTATATCTAAAGAAAAACCTAGTTCAAGGTAAGATTAATATGAATAACTTTTCACTTGAAACAGTTGATGATATAGCTAATTTAAATAAAATTAATGCTGACATAGATCTTAAAAATAAGACTATTAGTATTAAGGATTTAAGTGGTAATGCAAATGGAGGTAATTTTAGTATATTAGGTAAATTCGATCTTCCTGAAATAGCTGATGACTTTTTAAAATCTAAAAAGATTAAGACAGGTGCTATAGAAGTTGATACTAAAATAGATAATGTAAATATTAAATATGCAGGAAATAATTTAAGAATTACTAGTGATGTTAAAATTGAAAATAATAAAATATTTGGTAATGTAATATTAAATAGTGGAAATATAGTTAATATTTCTCCATTCTTAAAATTAAATAATAACAATAACAGTTCTAAGAATAAATTAACTAATGTTAATGACTACTTTACAGAACTTAAAAATCAAATTATTAAAAATATAGTAAATCAACATATTTTAGATGTATCTTTTGAAACTGAAAAAGATATTAACATTAATATTCCGTCAGTAGTTGGATTAGTTAAAGATATTAAGGGAGATACATTTGGTAATGCAAGGGTAATTTTTGATAGTTCTAATTTATCAATATATTCTGATTTAAGTGTTAATAAAGGAGAATTTGATTTAAATGGACATGTATTTAGAGTAGAGGAAGCTACAGTTAAGTTTATGGGTAATCTTGATCCTATTATAGAATTTAAAGCAAATACTAATGTAGCTGGAGATGTAATAAGGATAAAAATGATAGGCTCACTAAATAATAGGTCAATAGAATTAAGTTCTGAACAAGGTAAGAATATGAATGAAATTTTAGGGATTATAGCACTTAATGAAGAGGGAGGCTTGTTAGATGTAGATAATATTAAAACTACAAATATTGTAGGTAAAGCCCTATCATCAGCATTAAATAACTTGTTATTCTCAACATTTACTAATAAGGTTAGTTCGACTTTAGGTATAAATGACTTTAAAATTAAAGCGAATTTTGATTCTAAAAACAATTTAGAATTTAAGGATATTATAAATAACACCACAACAACTTTCTATATTAACAATAAATTCTTTAATTTAAATAGTCTTTATTGGAATGCAGAGCTTACAGTTCCATTTGATTTAAAAATAGATAGAATAAGAAACGAACTTAAGTATAATTTATGGTTAAACTATTTCTTGAAAAAAGGAATATCAGCTACTGCAGGTATAAAAAGCCCTATAGATATTACAAACAATAAGACTAGAACTGCAACATTTTATACAGGGTTACAATATGATAATAGGTATGGAAGTTTTGTAGAAATCATTGATGATCTTTCAACTTTATTCAAAAAGAAAAAGGTTCTTAAAAATGGTGAAAAAAAGGAAGAAGAAGTTGATGCAAATAGTAATAAGTAGAAAAAAATAACAATTTATGCTATAATTACAGATGTATAATAAATAGGAGGATATTTTATGAAGAATAAGATATTAATTTCACTTTTATCTCTTGGGACTGTATTAATGTCAGCACCAAAAATAAATAATATAGAAATTAGCAATTTAAAAAATTTGCCTGAAGAAATGGTTAGAGAGTTATTGCCAGTTAAAGAGGGTATAGAATATACAAATAAACATTTAAGTGATATATACTTAGCATTAGTTAGAACAGGATTTATACAAAATGTTAATGTTTATCCTACAGAAGATGGGGAAAATGTTAAATTAAAAATAGTAGTAGATGAAGTTCCTAATGCAGATAAAATACTTCAAAATATGCAGGAAATAGAAAAATTAAAGAAAAAAACAGAATTTAAAATTGGAGAAATAATTGTTAAAGGAACTGAGCAAGATATACAACCTTTAATAGACAAAACAGGTCTTCAAAAAGGTGAATATTTCACTCCTTATGATGCAAAATTATTAGAAAACTTAATATTATCATCTGGATATTTTGGTGCAACTGAAATAAAAGTTTTTAGAACTTCTGATGAAAAAGTTATAAATGTAGAAGTAGAGGTATTAGAAAATCCAACAATTAAATCAATTAATATTAAAGGTTCGAGTATATTAACTGAAGAACAGTTAAAAGAAATTTCAGGATTAAGAGTAGGAGATATATTAAATGGAAGATTACTTACTTTAGAAGAATCTCCAATAATTAAAGCTTATTCTGAAAATGGATTTTTATGGGTAGGATTTAAAGATGTAACAGTTACAAAAGATGGAGATGTAACTATAGAATTACTTGAGGGTAAAATTAAAAATATAGTTTATGAAAAAAAAGGTAACGTTAAAGAAAATGAAAGAATTAGCGAAAAAGATTATAAATTAAAAACACAACCACATATTTTTAGCAGAAATACTTATGTTAAAAAAGGTGAAATATTAAATCAAAAAGAATTAGAACTTACATTAAGAGAACTATTTAGAACAGGGTTATTTTCATCACTTTCACATGAAATTGTTAAAAGTTCAGAAAATCCTGAAGATTTAATTTTAAAAATTATAGTTGTTGAAAGACCAACTACAGGTATAAGTGCAAATATTTCTTATTCAACAGAGGATAGTTTATCAGGATCATTAAAATTAGAAGATACTAACTTCTTAGGAAGAGAACAAACTTTTTCATTAACTGGAGAAGCAGGAGTTAAAGGTAACTATAACTTTGCATTTAATTTCAAAGATCCATGGATTAAAGGAACAGATAGATTACTTGCTGGAGGATCAATATTCTTTAGAAAGACTTCAATTAGGGCTAAAGATTTAGATGGGTATAAAAAAGATGCAAATAATTCGGCAGGCAATGAATCAGATATTATTGAAAAAAATTTAACAAAACCTACAGATAAATCATATATATTTGGTATTAATGGTCAACTAGGTAAAGGATTAACAAAAGATCTTTATCTTTCTGTATCACCTAAATTATTAAATGTATATGCTAAAAATAAAGGAACTAACGTAGCGACTCAAGTGTATGAGGACTATACTTTACTATCATTAGGAACAGACTTGATTTATGATACTAGAGATGATAGAAATACACCTAAAAGAGGATTTTATGCTGATTTATTCTTTGAGGGTGGATATATAGTTAGGGATAAGTCTTTAATTGATGAGAAACAAAATGATGGTAGTATTAAATTTAAAGAAAAAAATAATAGTTCAAGTTCAGGAGGAAATAGTTCAGGTGGAAGCTCTGGAGGAGGGTCTGGTTCTGGCTCAGGTTCTGGAGGAAGTTCAACTCCTACGCCTGCCCCTACTCCTGCTCCAAAAGAATATGAAAAGAAAAAACCTAGACCATATTTTACAACATCTCTTGATTTAAGAGCATTTCATCCAGTGTATAAGGATAAGAACTCTATGGCATATAGATTACTTGCAAGTTACTCGCATGCTAATACTCCAAATGGACAATTAATTACTGTTGGAGATGGTGTAACTCTTAGAGGATTACAAGCACCAATAACTGGGAACCAATATGCTGTTACATTTACTGCTGAAAATAGAACATATATTAATGACTATATACAAGCAGTAGTATTTTATGATGCAGGTATAGCACAAAAGGATAAGAGTGGTAATGTTAACCCTAAATTTATGAATAATATAGGTTTAGGTGCAAGAATAAATACACCTATAGGGGTAGTAAGACTTGATTATGCTTGGGACTTAGATAGAACAAGTAAATCAAAGGGTAAATTTAATTTTGGATTTGGACAAACGTTCTAAATAAAATGGACTAGTACTACTAGTCCTCTTTGTTATTTAAAAAGTGAGGATAATATGAGAAAGTTTTTAGTATTTTTATGTTTATTTTTATTTACAATATCATGTACTTCAAGAAGTGAAAAAGTTGTTGAAAACTTTATGAAAGATTTTAAAGAATTTAATATTGAGGAAACTAAAAAATATGTAAATAACCCAGAACTAATAGATAGTTTAAATCTTAGTTTTAAAAATGAATCTCAAGTAGTATTTTTTAATGCACTATTTGCAAATATTAAATATGAAGTACAAAATAGAACTAGAAGAGAAGATGGAAGTGAAGTTGTAAATGTTAAGGTATCAAATATAGATGTTAAAAAAACATTTGAATTAGCATATAAGCAGATTTTCAAGAAAACTTTTCTTGGTGAAAATGATGTTAAAATTAAAGATGAGTTTATAGAATTAATGACTTCACAAAATATACCTAAGCTTACAATAATTAGTCAATTTTTAATGGTTAATGAGGGAAGAAATAGAAAAATTCTTCTAAGAAAAGAAAATATAGATGATATTTTAGGAAGATATTTTACTACTTTAAATAGTATAAATTTAAATATACAACAAGGAGAATAAATGTTATTAAGAGGAATAAGTAAAAGTGTAAAATTTGTAATAATAGATAGTACTGAATTAGTAAAAGAAGTAATAAATAGAACCAATCTTGATATTCTTTATTCAAAAGATGTTTCTAAATTAACAACTATGGGAGCAATACTTGCTCAAAGTATTAAATCAAATAATACTAAAATGTCTTTATCATTAAAAAGTGAGGGTGCATTAAAAAATATAATAGTTAAATCTACTATAAATTCAAATATTGCAGTCAAGGTAGATATAGATAATGAAAAACATGAAAGATTATTAAATGCAATAAATACTAATAATGAAAAAGAAATTAATATGTTATACAATCTTACAGGAGCTAAGTTACAAATAATGGTTGATTATGGACTTAAAAATCCATATTCATCAGTGTTTCTAGTTAAAGATAATTTACTAGAATTATCACTTAATGAATATTATGAAATGTCAGAACAAACAAAAACTATATTAATTTGTTCAACTAAATATGATGAGAATTTAAATGTAGAAAAATCTTCTGGTTTAATGATACAATTACTTCCTGACGGAGATGAAAACGTAATGTTTTGGTTAGCAAATAAGATTGAAAGACTATTAAGTGTTACAGATATGCTTAAAAACAATTTTAGTTTAGAAAGAATAGCACATTTAATATTTGAAAATGATGAGGAAATATTTGCTAATGAAAAGTTATACAAAGGGCTACCTTATGATAAGTTACCTATGATAGAAGATATTGAAATATTAAGTATAAATGATATAAAATATGAATGTGATTGCAATAAAGAATATATGAAAAGAGCTTTAGATATTTCACTTTCTAATGAAGATAAAGAAGAAATACTAAAAGAAGATGGATTTATAGAAATAGAATGCAGTTTTTGTGGAGAAAAATATAGATTTGAAAAAATTTAAGGAGGGGGATTATGGATAATTTTCTATATGCAAAATTAAATAATGAGTATATATTTAAAATTTGTGGTAAAGCAACTATGAAAAATTCAAAAATATTTTCAGATTTTGTAGATGATAAAATAAGTGAAGCTGAGGGTATTTCTTTTGACATGTATGAAACTACATATATGGATTCTACATTTTTAGGTCTTGTAGCTAAATACTCTATAGATGTTAAAATGAATAAGGGTAAAAATTTAGTTATACTAAATCCTAGTGAAGAAGCATATACATTTTTAAAACAAACAGGTATAATTAAATTCGTTGAATTAATAACTAAAGAAGATTTAAATATTAATACATCTTCAATATATGGTAGTGATTTTTCAAATAATAATGAAAAAAGTAAATATATATTAGAAATGCACGAGATATTAATGAAATTAAATGAAGAAAATGAGAAAGTATTTAAACCAGTGGTAGATGCTATGAAAAAGGTGATAAAATAATGAGAATAGGTGTAATTTATGGTGGTATTTCTACTGAAAGAGAAGTATCTATAAATACAGGTAAACAAATAATTGCTAATTTAGATAAAGAAAAATATGAAGTAGTAGAAATAGAAATAGTAAAAAAAGAAGATATATTTAAAATTGTAAATTTAAATCTTGATTTTGCATATATAGCTTTACATGGAGAATTTGGAGAAAGTGGAGATGTACAAGCTATACTTGAAACAGCTGGTATAAAATATTCTGGTAGTGGAATACTTTCAAGTGCTATATGTATGGATAAGGATATAACAAAGGTATTGGTTAAAAATGCTGGTGTAAGAGTAATAAATGGAATATGTATAAAAAAAGGAGAAAATATTAAATTTTCTGATTTAAATTTAGGAGAAAAAGTCATACTTAAACCTAATCGTGGTGGCTCTAGTATAGGTATATATTTTGCAACTAATGATGATGAATTAAAAAATGGACTTAATGAAATATTTAAATTAGGAGAAGAGGAAGTACTTATAGAAGAAATGAAAAAAGGTATAGAAATTTCAGTACCTATTATAGCTGGAAAAGTTTTTCCTACTTTATTAATAGAACCATTAAAAGATACTTTCTTTGATTATACATCAAAATATGAAAATGGTGGAGCTAAAGAATATGTACACTTTTTTGAAGAAGATTTACAAAATGAAATAAATGATTTTACAATTCGTGCATATAAGGCGGTTAAATGTAAAGGATTTGCAAGAATAGACTATATTTTAGTGGATAATAAAGCATATTTCTTAGAAGTAAATACACTTCCTGGTATGACTAAAAATTCTTTACTTCCAAAATCAACTCTGTATGCAGGTTATTCTTATTCTGAAACTTTAGATTTATTAATAAAGGAGTCTATAAAATAATGATGGGGAAAAGAGAAAAATTGAATTTAAAGATATTCTTAATGATTTTAACTATATATCTAATAGCATGTATATATATTAAAATGGATTATAGGATACAATATTTAGTAGCATTTATAATAGTAAATACAGTTAGAAAGTCTTCTAAAGCAAGAATGGCATTTAAATCAGGAGATGTTACTATGATGTTTGAGGGTAAAATGGGATTTAACCCTATAAATCATATAGGTATAGCTGATATGTTAATACTTGGTACATTGATACTATTTAACTCCCCTATAATATTTGGTCAAGGGAGGAATCTTGATATAAAGTACAGACTATTTAAAGATTATAGAAAAGGTATGTTAAAAGTTGGATTTGCCTCTATATTTTCAACGTTATTAGTAATGGTAACAACAGGTATATTATTTAAATATCATGTAAATATATTTTCATTATTGAATATAAGTAGGAATAGTTACCTATTTTTAAACTTATTTACTTTATTTAATTATACATATATAGTATCTGCATCTATAGTATTATTTAATCTTTTACCACTTCCTGGATTTGATATGTTTGATATTGTGTATTCATATGCTGATGATGATTTAAGAACAATATTATTTAATATGAATAAATATAGTTTTGTATTTTTAATATTGATAATATATATAGTATTAAATACTAGAATATTTTCTTCAATAATATATGATTTATTAAGGCTTATACAATGAATACAGTAGCAAAAGAAACAATGATAGAGTTTATAGAAAAGAAATCAAAGTTTATAGGATATATTAAACCTGTAACAACAGTAAAAGAAGCAGAAGAATATATAGATAAAATAAGTGAAAAACACTTTGATGCTACTCATAATGTATATGTATATAAAGTGGTTGAGAATAATAAAGAATATTTTAAATTTAATGATAATGGAGAACCCTTAAATACTGCTGGGAAACCTATGGCAGAAATAATACTTAGATTAGGTGTTTCTAATTTAGTTATAGTAGCAACTAGATATTTTGGTGGAATTAAACTAGGGGCTGGTGGTTTGATTAGAAATTATGCAAAAACTGCAAAACTTGCAATAAATGAGTCAGGTATAGTAAAATATATATTGAAAAAAGAGATTTTAATTGATTTTGATTATTCAAAGTCAACAGAAGTTGAAACGATAATTGATAAAAATAAGATAGAGATATTAGATAAGGTATATAATGAAAGAATAATGATGAAATTAAATGTTTCAGAAGATGAGTTATATAAAATCAAAGAAATACAAGGAATAATCTTAATAGAAACATGAAAGAGGTGATAATATGATAGTCGCAATAGTTGGAAGACCAAATGTTGGAAAATCGACACTTTTTAATAAATTGATAGGCGATAGATTATCTATAGTTAAAGATGAAATTGGAGTTACAAGAGATAGATTATATAGAGAAACTGAATGGTCTGGTAAGAAATTTTTATTAGTAGATACAGGGGGATTAGAACCTCGTAGTAATGACTTTATGATGAATAAAATTAAAGACCAAGCAAGAGTTGCTATAGATGAGGCAGATTCTATCATATTTTTAGTTGATGGTAAGGCAGGAATTACTGCGATAGATGAAGATATAGCTAAAATACTTAGAAAAGAAGATAAAAAAGTTATAGTTGCAGTTAATAAGATAGATAACTATATTAAAGATAAAGATGCTATGTATGAATTTTATGGACTAGGATTTGAAGATGTAGTACCTATATCTGCTGAACATAAAGTTAATTTAGGAGATTTATTAGATTTAGCCGTAGAAAAATTTCCAGTGGTTAATAAAGATGAAGAACCAGGATTATCTATAGCAGTACTTGGAAGACCTAATGCTGGTAAGTCATCTTTTGTTAATAAAATACTTAATAAGGAAAGATCTATAGTTAGTGATATTGCTGGAACTACAAGAGATTCTATAGATTCAAGTTTTAACTATAACGGAGAAAAGTATACTATAATAGATACGGCTGGTATAAGAAGAAAATCTAAGGTTGAAGATGATATAGAATATTATTCTGTATTAAGAGCAGTTAAAGCTATACAAAGAGCAAATGTTTGTGTACTTATGCTTGATGCTACAGAATTACTAACAGAGCAAGATAAAAGAATTGCTGGGTTAATATTTGAGGAGAAAAAGCCATTAATTATTGCAATTAATAAATGGGATTTAATAGAGAAGAATAATAAGACAGTTAAGGAATATGTTGACCTTGTTAGAGCAGATATGCCTTTCTTAGATTATGCTCCAGTAGTTACAATTTCAGCTCTTACTGGAAAAAGAACTATAAATATTATAGACCAAGTTAAAATGATAGATGAAGAATATAATAAGAAGATATCTACTGGTCTTTTAAATCAAGTATTAGAAGAAATGATAGCTAAAAATCCTGTTCCTACTAGAAAAGGTAGAGCTGTTAAAATAAATTATGGAACACAAATTGGTGTGGCACCACCAAAATTTGTATTTTTCTCTAATAATCCAGATTTAATACATTTTTCATATAAGAGATATATAGAAAATAATTTAAGAGAATATTTTGGGTTTGAGGGATCGCCTATAGAGATAATATTTAATAAAAAAAATACAGGATATGGAGAATAAAGCTTAACGATTTGTTAAGCTTTTTTGGCATTAAAATTATATATATTTGATGAAATATGAGAAATTAAATATTAAAACTAAATATATGTATTGACAATTAGCTTTTTTTAAGGTAAAAATTATTATATTGTTATATTTTTTAGGAGGATTGAGAAATTATGAATAAAGTTGTTTTTGGGTTTTTAGCACTTACTACAATTGCATCGTTTTCAAGCACTAGTGGAAATTTTGAAGTTGAGGGAAATGTTAAATTTGGAAAGGGAGTAAATGTAGGGTTAGATAAAAAGGTTAAATTAGGAATTTATTTGGACTCAAGAAAAGACTTATATGGATTTTCTCATTCTGTAGTAAAAACTGATGATGCTTTAAAAGTTGAAAATTTAAATTTTAAATATTTAGTAGGATTAAGTTTTCAAAAAAAATTAGGTGATAAAACAGATATAGGTGTTTACGGAGCATATAAGCATCTTTTAAAAATAGATGCAAAAGAAGATGAAAGTTTTAAAGATGAATTAGTAAAACATTTATCATCTAAGAATAAATATAGAGATGACTTTAATTTTTTCCAAAAAACTGATACTTTAAATAGACTGGGATATAAAAGTGAAGAAAAGAAAAATATCATAGTAGGTATTCATGGGAATACACGTATTAAAAGAACTGACATATATGCTAGTGGAAGTTATGTAACTGATAGATTTAAGAAGAATACAGATAGACTTTATACTTATTTTGAAACTAATACTATGCTTGATTTAGGTTTCTTTAATACTAAGTTTGTATATGATTTAAATAGTGAAGAACAACAAAAAACAAAAGTAATACATAAAAATAGTAAAGATGAAACAATAAATGTAGCTAAAAACGGTGGAGCTTTGAATATAGATCTTAAATTTTCTAGTTCAAGAATTTTACCAGACACTTTTTTCTATAATCAAGTTAAACTTGATTTAAAATCAGGATTTAAGGCAACAGATAAAGGAGAAAGATTTTTAGAATTTGAACAAAAAAACTATTTCAAATATACAGGAATTAAAAATCTTACAGTAGTTGGTAAATTAGATTATGAATTAAAACATTCAGTGTATGATAAAACGTCTACTAAGCCTGGCAATGGAAGTAGTAATACAACAAATATAATGACAGAAAACAAACATACAGTTAGAATAACAGGTAATGGAGATTATGTTGTAGATAAATACAGATTATTTGGAGAATTTTCTACATCAAATAGTATTTCTATGTCTAAATCTAACTTTATAAACCATACTTATGATTTAAAAGGTATATTTGAATACAATCTTTTAAATAACTTTAAATTAATAACAGATGCAAGTTATAAAACATATATTACGGCTTTTTCTAATAATAGTGATGCTACTTTAAGAATGGGATATAAGTCTAGTGGAAGAAAAGGACGTATGATTTATGATAGTAAGAGTAATGTAGCTTATAGAATGTTTGGACTTTCTAAAAATGATGTAACTAATTCAATATTTTCTTTAAGTGAAAATAAACTATCATATTTAAGTAGAGGATTTAAAGTAGAGGCTAATTTAAATATTGCATCAGAATATGAAATGGTTACTAAAGAACAAAAAGCTGATAAGAAAAAAGCGTCATTAGAATCAGAGGCAATGCCACAAGCTGCTGCAAAAGCTGCAAAACCAAAAACATCTAAACCAAAAGCAGCAAAACCTTCAAAACCTACTACTCCAACAATTAATAAAAGTAATAATTTACTATTATTCGTAAATCCTGGATTTAAAATGTCATATAAAAAAGGTAAGGTATACTTAGGAACAGATGTGCAGTTTGTATATTCAAAAGATATATTTGAAAGTAACAATAAAAATAAATATGGACTAATGAGTAAAAATGAGATTAAATATAGTGTGAAAGATAATGTAACATTACTTTTAGGAGTAGATTTAGATTATAGAGAAAATAAATTATCATTTGACCACATGAAAAACTTTACTGATTATGTAGATAATTTAGGATTTAATCAATATAAGTACTATAAATATAGAACAACAGATAAGAGTAGTACTAAATATGAATATAATGATGCTAAAAAATTAAAGGTTGAAGATCAACCTAAAAAAGATAGAGAAGTTAAAGCTAAAGTTAGTTTAGGAACTGAATTTAAACTTGTAGAAAATAGATTAACATTTAAACCAACAACATCATTTACTTATGTATATGAAAAAGATAGCAGTTCTTCAGTTGAAAATAAATATATAGGAAATGTAGGACTAAATATTTCATATAATTGGTAATTAGGAGGAAGAGAGAAAAAATGAAAAAAATATTACTAACACTTGCCACAATTATGACTATTGGATATGCAGAAAGTATTCCTGAAATACAAGGTAGAGGATTACAATCACCACTTTTAGATAAAATGGTAAGTAATGTAGAGGGTATAGTTACATACAAAGTTAATGATAAATACAATAAAGGTATGTATATACAAAGTGAAAAACCAGATAATGACCCTAATACTTCTGAGGGAATTTTTGTAGAGTATAAGGGAGTGGATAAAATTTCTGTAGGAGATTTAGTTGTAGTTTCAGGAAAAGTAGGAGAAAAACAATTTGCTAGATTTGATAAAACTAAATTAACAGTAACTACAATATTTGCAAATAATTTAGAAGTTATAGATGTTAATTTAAAACCTATGATAACTGAAATATATGGTAATGAAATACCAATGAATGTTTCAGATGAAAATGTTTTAAGCATTGATAGAAATGCTTCAGCTATGGATTTTTATGAATCTTTAGAGGGTATGGTAGTAAAAATTAAAAATCCATATATTACAGGGCATAAAGAAGAATATGGAGATATATTTGTAATACCTAAACTTGCAAGAGATAAGGCAGTGCTTACAGAAAATGGTGGAGTATTGTATGATAAATATGGTAATGAAAAAAATCATGTATTAAATGTTACGGCTTCTGGAAGTAAATACTGGAAGAATAAACATTTTATAAGAGATTTCACACCAAATCCTGGAGATAAATTCAAGGGAGATATAGTTGGTATATTAACTAATGATAATTATAACGATATTAAAATATTACCTATAGAAGAATTACCAGAAATTGATAATATTGGAGCAAAAACTGATGTTTTAGAGTTTAATCATAGGGAAGATATGATTAATATTGCATCATATAATGTGGAAAATTATGCTCATGTTGTAAGTCCTGAAAGAACTGTACAGTTTGCAAAACAAGTTAAGGATAAATTAAATACACCAGATATTATTACTCTTATAGAAGTTGGAGATGATGATGGGCCTGCAACAAGTAATGTTGTAAGTTCAGAAAAAAATGGTCAAGCTCTTATAGATGCTATTAAAGATGAAACTAATATAGAATATGGATATTTAGCAGTTGATCCAGAATATGGAAAAGATGGTGGTATGCCGTCTATGAATATACGTAATGCTATATTATATAGAAAAGATAGAGTTAAATTAATTGAAACAAGTAAAAGTACAGCATATGATAATACTAAAGTAATATTAGATGAAAATGGTAAGGCTAAATTAAAATATAACCCGGGAAGAATAGGTCTTGATGCAGATTACTTTATTGCTACAAGAAAACCTTTAGTTGCCTTATTTGATGTAAATGGTAAACATCTATATATTGTAGGGGTTCACTTAAGTTCAAAAAGAGGGGATGACCCTATATATGGACCACAACAACCACCTATAAGAAGATCTGAAGTTAATAGAAATAAACAAGGTACATATATTAACAACTTTGTAAAAGATATTTTATCTAAGGATAAAGGTGCAACTGTTGTTGTAATGGGAGATATTAATGATTATGATTTCTCTGTAACTTCTAAGAATATTAGAGGGAACGAACTTATAGATGTTATGGGAGAACTTGCACCTAATAAGAGATATTCATATGTATATGGTGGTATGTCTCAAGTGCTTGATAATATGTTTATTAATAAAGAATATAGTGGAAACGTAAATGTAGATGTAATAAGAATAAATCCTGAATTTACTAAATCACAAGGTGCATTTAGTGATCATGATCCAGTATTTATACAATTTAAACTTAAATAAAGATTGAAAGGTGCAGTTTTATAACTGCACTTTAATATTAAAATGGAAATATAAAGATAAATTTATTATGTGTATTTATAAGGATTAACTTTTATGTTATATAGGAATTAATCCTTTTTATTTTACATATATTATAGAAAAAAAGTTTTAAATATGTTAAAATAAAATAAAATGTTTAGGGAGCAAGTATGAGCTTAGAAAGATTATATCAATTAACAATAATGGAATATAATAAAAGAGATGATTTGAAAGGTGAAATAGAAAATGCAACTGATGTTGAAAGAGGTCATAATCCATCTTGTGGTGATGATTTGTCTATAATCTTAAAAGTTGAGAAAGATAAGATAGTAGATGCTTCTTTTTTAGGTAATGGTTGTGCTATTTCTACTGCATCTTCTGCAATGCTTGTTGAATTAATTAAAGGTGAATATATTAGCAAAGTTAAAGAAATATTAAATGTATTCTTTAAGGTTATGAAAGGTGAAAAAGTAAGTGATTTTGAAAAAGATATATTAGGAGAGGCAAAACTTTTAGAAATAACTAAAGATATGCCTGCTAGGATTAAATGTTCAACTCTTGCTTGGCATAGTTTAAAAGTTATATTAGAAAAATACTAGGAGATAGATATGGGAAAATTAATAATAATAGAGGGAACTGATGGAAGTGGAAAACAAACACAGACACAGAAACTATATAATAGATTAGCTGATAATGGAATTAATGTAAAGAAAATATCATTCCCTAACTATAGTTCTGATGCTTCTGCTTTAGTAAAAATGTATTTATCAGGTGAATTTGGTTCTAAACCCACAGATGTTAATGCGTATACTGCATCGACATTTTATGGTGTAGATAGATATGCGTCATATAAAACAGATTGGGAAAAAGATTATTTATCAGATAATGTCATAATTAGTGATAGATATACAGGTTCTAATATGATACATCATGGTTCTAAAATAGATGATGCAGAAGAAAAAGAAAAATATTTAAATTGGTTAGAAGATTTAGAATTTAATAAATTTGGATTGCCAAGACCTGATATAACAATATTTTTAAATGTTCCTATAGAATATACATTTAAATTAATGGAAGATAGAAATAATAAATTTACTGGAGATAGTAAAAAAGATATACATGAAAATGATAGAGAATATTTAAAAAAATCATACTATAACGCTTTAAATATAGCAAAAGAAAAAAAATGGAAAATAATAAATTGTGTAGTTGATGATAAAATGTTGGCTATTGATGATATACACGAGCTAATATATTGTGAAGTAAAGGAGCTTTTATGAAATTTGAAACTTTAAGAGGAATGAAAGATATGTTTTCACAAGAAGCTGAAAAATATAATTTTATTGTAAATACAGCTAAGAAAATTTTTGATAAATATGGATATACAAATATTATTACTCCAATATTAGAAGAAACAGAGCTTTTTAAAAGAGCAGTTGGAGATGAAACAGATGTTGTTTCAAAAGAAATGTATACTTTTATGGATAAGGGAGATAGAAGTATAACTATGCGTCCTGAGGGAACAGCTGGTGTTGTAAGGGCATATTTAAATGCAGGTTTTCATAAAAGTAGTCCTAATGTAAAATGGTACTATTATGGACCTATGTATAGATATGAAGCACCACAAAAAGGAAGATATAGAGAATTTCATCAATTTGGTGTTGAATCCTTTGGTATAAGAAGTGCTTTTTTAGATGCAGAATTAATAACTATGGCATGTGAATTTTTAAATAATTTAGGTATTAATGACTTATTTGTTGAATTAAATTCACTTGGTTCTGTAGAATCAAGAATAGTATATATTAAAGAGTTAAAAAAATATTTATTAGATAATATAGATAAATTAAGCGATGATTCAAAGATAAGGGCAGAAAAAAACCCATTAAGAGTATTTGATTCAAAAGATGAGGGAGATCAAAAAGTTTTACTAAAAGCTCCTAAATTACATGATTTTTTTGATGAAGAAAGTAAGATGTTTTTTGAAGAATTAAAATATAATTTAGATAAATTCAATATTAAATATATTGTAAATCCAGCACTTGTTAGAGGACTTGACTATTATTCAGATACAGTATTTGAAATTAAATCAAATAAACTTGGTTCACAATCTACTATTCTTGGTGGTGGAAGATATGATAAATTAACAGAAATTTTAGCTGGAGTTAAAGTTCCAGCAGTTGGTTTTGCAGCAGGTATAGAAAGATTGTCAATGATAATGGATGAAACATTGTTATCAAAAAATGAGAATAAGGTATTTATTGCATATTTTGAAGAAACTAAAAAATATCTATTTGATATTATTAGAAAACTTAGAGAAAATGATATTAATATAGAATTTGACTATGTTGTTAAAGGCTTTTCAGCACAAATGAAAAAAGCTAATAAAGTTGGAGCAAACTATGTATTAATATTAGGTGAAAATGAATTAAATTCTGGAAAAATAACTTTTAAAGATTTCAAAACAGGAAATCAAGAAGAAATAACAATAGATGAGATAATAGAAAGGATAAAACATGTATAGAAGTCATAAGTTAAATGAGTTAAGAATAGAAAATGTTAATGAAAAGGTAATTTTATCTGGTTGGATTGATAAAGTTAGAGATTTAGGACATTTTGCTTTCATAGACTTAAGAGATAGATATGGTATTACACAAATATTAATTAATGAGAATTCTCCAGTTGAATTACAAGAATTAGTAAAAAAGCTTAAAAATGAGTTTGTAATACAAGTAAAAGGTAAAGTACTTGAAAGAAGTTCAAAGAATGCTAATATTGAAACAGGAGATATAGAAGTATTAGCAGAAGAATTAACTATACTTTCTTCATCTAAACAATTACCTTTTGAGTTATCTGAAACTAGTATAAATGAAAATTTAAGATTGACATATAGATATTTAGATATTAGAAGAAAAAAAGTATTAGAAAATCTTAAAAAGAGAAATCAAATGCTATTTTCTATTAGAGAATTTATGAATAATGAGGGATTTTTAGATGTAGACACTCCTATATTAGGTAAGGCTACACCAGAGGGAGCTCGTGATTTCATAGTTCCAAGTAGAATACAAAAAGGAGATTTTTATGCACTACCTCAATCTCCACAACTTTTCAAACAAACTTTAATGGTTGCTGGAATAGATAAATACTATCAAATTGCTAAATGCTTTAGAGATGAAGATTTAAGAGCAGATAGACAACCTGAATTTACACAACTTGACTTAGAAATGTCATTTATACACCAAGAAGATATATTAAACTTAGTTGAAAGATTAGCTAAAAAAGTGTTTACTGATGTTACTGGTGAAGTTCAAGATATGCCATTTGAAAGAATTAGTTATGATTATGCAATGAATAATTATGGTTCAGATAAACCTGATTTAAGATTTGGAATGAAAATACAAGATATATCAGATATTGTAAAAAATAGTGGATTTTCAGTATTTGATGATGCAATATCAAATGGTGGTAGTGTAAGAGCTATAGTAAGTGAAGATAAAGAATTTTCAAGAAAAAAAATTAAGGATTTAGAAGATTTTGTTAAGATATATTATAGAGCTAAAGGTCTTGCATATATTAAAAAACTTGATGATGGAAGTATAAATTCGCCTATAGCTAAATTTTTTGATGAAGAAACACTTAATGCTTTAGTTGAAAAATTAGAATTAAAGAATAATGAAATAGCTTTTATACTTGCAGATAAAAATAAGGTAGTATTAGATGGACTTGGAGCAATTAGATTAAAATTAGGTGAAGAATTAGGATTAATAGATAAAGATAAATTTAAATTTGTTTGGGTATTAGATTTCCCTATGTTTGAATATTCAGAAGAAGAAAAAAGATATCAAGCAGCACATCACCCTTTTACTTCAATTAAAAAAGAACATATTAAGTATTTAGAAACTAAAGAATATGATAAGATATTATCAGAATCATATGATTTAGTGTTAAATGGTTATGAAATTGGTGGTGGATCTATTAGAATACATGATTCAGAATTACAATCTAAGGTATTTGATGAACTAGGACTTTCAAAAGAAGAACAAATAGATAAATTTGGATTTTTCTTAGAAACATTAAGTTATGGAGTACCACCACATGGTGGTCTTGCTTTTGGGCTTGATAGATGGTTAATGGCAATGTTAAAAGAAAATTCAATAAAAGAAGTAATACCTTTTCCTAAAACTAATAAAGGGCAGGATTTATTAACAGGAGCACCTGCTGATGTAGATAATAATCAACTTGAAAATGATTTAAGATTAAAAAGGATATGTATAGAATAAAATTGGTTTTTTAACCAATTTTATTGCTGTTGAAAGGAAAGTTATGAGGTATGAATATAAGGTATTATTAATACTTTTATTAACCAATAAAATTGTTTTTTCAAATTTAGCTAGACATGATATGAATTGGGAAGATTATGAAGATTTTGCAATGAATAGAGGTAAATACTCCATAGGTAGACAAGGTGTTAAGGTTTATAAAAAAGATGGAACTTTGTCTGGTACAATAGAACAACCTATGCCCAATTTTGATAGCGTGGTTGATACAGGAAATTTTGCTTTATGGGGAGATTCTCAAATTTTATCAGGAGCATATCATGTTGAGCCTCCCAGTAAATTTACTTTTTCAAAAAGACATTTTAGAAATGATGTAGAACTCTTTGAGGGCTATAAAGATTTATCTTTAGATCAAAAGTATGAAAAATTTTCTGAAAATATTGATTTAGATTATAGACAACAAATTGAGAAAGATTATACATTATTAAGAACTGATAGAATAGCTTTTGATGCTTATGTTCCAGAAGCAGTGACTAAAGAACAGTGGAATAAAATTAAACAAGGTGATTTAGTAGCAAGAGTTGGTAGGGGGTTAAATAGAGTAGCTGAAGATTATAGAGTAGAAAAAGATGCAGAAAATAAAGACCACCATTTTGCTGGAGGATTAAATAAAATAATTGATAGAAGAAAATATGGATTAGATCAAAATGTACAAATAGGTTTAGAAAAAGAGGCTAAAACTCCTCTTGATTCAGGAGCTAAAAAAGGGGATAGTGGTTCGCCACTTTTTTGGTGGGATGAAGAAAAGAAAAAATGGTTTATGGCAGGAAGTCTTAGTAGTGGAGATGCAATAGATGGATATGGTAGAAAACAATATTTCTTAGGTAATGTTTCTGCATATGAGGATTTTAAAGAAAAAATAACAGATAAAGAGATTACTACAGAAACAAATGTTGAATTTAATAATGGTAAATTAAAAGTTGATAATGAAGAAAGAGAATTTAAGTCTAAAGAAAAAGTAGATATAGTTAATGGTAGTAATAAGACTAAAAATCAAATATTTAATAAAAAAGATTTAGTAGTCAAGGTAGAGGGAAATACAAATACTCATGCAGCAAGATTAGAATTTAAACAAGATACAACTTTAGAAGGCAGTGGAACATTAAAAACTGCCGGTTTTGTCGTACATAAAAATGTTACTTTAAAGTATAGTTTAAATTTTGGAGAAAATAATGTAGTTAGAAAAATAGGTGAGGGTAAGCTAATTATTAACTCTAAAGGTCCTAATTATGGAGAATTAAATTTAGGTGGTGGAGAAACAGAACTTCAAAATACTGATGGTGTTGCTGCATCAGTAATTAGATTAGCACAAGGAGCTAAATTAACAATAAATAGAGCAGATCAACTTAATGAAAATAATGTTAGATTTGGTCATAGGGGTGGGACTTTAAATTTAAATGGAGAAAGTTTAGAATTTAAAGATATTTATCATATGGATAAAGATGCTAAAATAGCAAATGATAAAAATGATAAAAAATCAACATTTACATTTAAACCCAGTAAGGGCAAAAGAGTATTTTTGGGTAGTTTTAAGGGTAATTTAGATTTAGTGTATAAGGGTGCTGAAGATAAAAGTGAATGGTCAATAAGAAGTGAAGATACAGATATTAAAGGAGATTTTAATATTGAAAATGGTCATGCAAAAATTGAGGGAGATAATGTTATACATGGTTCTGATAACACAACTTCTGAAAACACTATAATTCATAAAGATGAATATAGAGAAACTAAATTTAAATCTGCAAATATTAATATTAAAAGTTCATCAACATTATCAGTTGGTAGAGCAACTAAGGTTGAATCAAATATTAATGTTGAAGAAAATGCTACATTAGAAATGAATTTATCAGGAGAAGTTGTAGAAAGACCTACTCCATATGAGGGAGCTAAGACAGAAAAAGAAATTAATGAGACTATAATTAAGGGAAAGATTGATTTTAAAGGTAAAAGTAATACTGATACTAAAAATGTTTCTAATTACAACTTTAAGGCAAATATTGAAAATAATCATTCATCTGTAATAGAATCAGAACTTAAAGGTGAAATTAATGCTAAAAAAGAGGGTTCTGGACTACTTTATTTAAAAAATGAAAATAATTCAGAATTAAAAGGAAATATTGAAGTTAGTGCAGGAAAATTAAAAATTAAAAAGGCAGAAACTTTAGGTGGTAGTAAAACATTAATAAAAAATAATGCTATACTTGAAGTAGAAAATGGTACTGATTTAAATACTATACTTGATAAGATAAATAAAAGTTCAGAAGGGACTTTAAATTTAAATGATAATATTTCAAAAATTGATAGTAAGTATAAAGATTATTCCAAACTATATTTAGGAGCTACTAAAGATATTAGTATAAATGATATATCTTCTGATATTGGAACTTTAAATTTAGATGCTAATAATATAACAATGACTTTAAAAGGTATTAATAATGCAACAAAACTATCTAAAGTAAATATAGGAAATGGGATAAATAAAGGGACTGTAGATATATTTAGTGAAGATAATAAAAAAATAAATGCAGAGTTTAGTATTAAAAAAAATTCAACTTTAAATTTTTCAAATGATGTAGAAGTAAAATCAATTGAAAATTCAGGGGATATTTCATTAAAAGATAAAAGTTTAAAAATAGGTGAATATAAATCAAATAATGGTAAAATTAATATACATCTAACTGGAAATAATAAAAAACTTCTTGAAATAGAAAAAGCAGATAAAGATGTAGATGCTTCACTTAAACTTGAACAAAATTTAATAGATAAAATAGTTGATAATAATGAAAAATTAGATATAGCTAAAATTAAAGAACATAAACTTAATATCTTAAATCTTAAAGATTATGATAGTGTATACAGGCTTGGAGTAGAAAAAGGTGAAAATGATACTTTCAGACTATATTCTACAATTAAAGGAGATGTAATAAATAATTTATCTATATTTAATGAGTTAGATTTAATTAATAATATTAATAATGAATTTAAATATAGAAATATTATTGAAGCTAATTATGTAAGCTATAATAAAATAGATAAAAATTATATAAAACTTAATAATGTAGAATATATGAATAAACTTCATTCTAATGGAGTAGAAGTTAATTTTGAAAAAGCTAATGATATGGATACATTTATATTTTCAGGTGGATTTAATTTTAAAGTATTGGGAAGTAGGTTAATTACCAATATTAAAGAAAAAGAATCAATTAATCAAACATTTGTATATGTAGGTACAGTACCTAAATTAGGTATAAAGTATAAGTTTTTTGATGTTAATTTTGGATTAGGATTAAATGCAATAGTTACGAATAATTATGAAAGAAAAGATTTATTAATATATTTGAATAATTCATTGACCGTAGGTATAAATCCTAAATTTAAGATAAGTGATGATATTGAAATAAGATATTTAAATAAAGTTGGATATAGACTAAATTCTATGTTAAATAAAACTATTAAAGATTCAGTAGATAATTATGAAGTATTACACAAAAAACCTATTAGTATATATTATGAAACAGGACTTAAATTAGAGCATAAATATGTGGATTTCTTTGCTAAGACTAATTTAGAGTATAATTGGTCTAGTTATGAAATTTCTAAAAAGGGTAAAAGTATAGATAATAGCTTCAAAGATGATTGGAGAATTAATATAACTACAGGGTTTGAGTTTAAACCAACAGATAAGGTATTTCTAAATTTAGAACTTGATGCAAATGTATATCAAAAATCATATGGTAGATATATATTTAAATTAGGTACAGGGTATAATTGGTAGGACAAGGAATATTTAATATGACTCATGAATTTTTTGAGAAGTATTTAAATATCTGAAAGGATAATTATGAATGATAAACATAAATTATTATTACTACTTTTATTAACTAAATCAATTAGTTTTTCAAATTTAGGTAGACATGATATAGACTGGATAAATAATTATGAAGACTTTGCAATGAATAGAGGTAAATATTCTATAGGGCAAAAAAATGTAATAGTATATAAAAAAGATGGAACTAAATCAGGGACAATAGAACAACCTATACCAAATTTTGATGGTGTTGTTGATAGAGGGAATTTTGCATTATGGGGAGATTCTCAAATATTAAGTGGAGTAAGACATATTAAAAGTCCAGAAAATTTTACTTTTTCCAAAAGGCATATAAGAGATGATGTAGAACTTTATGAGGGATATATTAATTCAAGTGAAGAAGATAAGTATAATAAGTTTTCTGAAAAAGTAAAAGGATATTATAGATTAAATATTGGTAGTGATTATTCATTAACTAGGACTGATAAAGTAGCTTTTGATGCCTATGTTCCAGAGGGAATAACAAAAGAAGATTGGGAAAGAATTAAACCTGAAGATGTTATAGCAAGAGTTGGTGCAGGATATAATAGAATGGCTATTGGTACTAATAAAGAAGCTAATGCTGCACCACATAGGCAACTTTCTGGTGGATTAAATAAGATTGTAGCAAAATGGCAAGAAGGTAAAAACAATATTAATAAGATTATATATTTAACCATAGAAAAAAAGGCAAAAACACCTCTTGATTCAGGAACTAAACCTGGAGATAGTGGTTCTCCTCTTTTTTTGTGGGATAAAGAAAATAAAAAATGGTTAATAGCCTCAAGTAATAGTGCTGGAACTGGATTAGGTTATGGTAAAAGTTCTTATCTTTTAAGTAATCCAGAGATATATAAGAAATGGAAAGAATCTTTAACAGATAAAGAAATTACTAATGAAAGTGATGTTAAATTTGAAAATGGAACTTTAAAAGTTGGAAGTGAAAGTAGAGAATTTAAAGATACTAATAAATCTCAAAAAGAGATAAATGGTTATGTAAATTCATTAAGCGATAAAATAGATGAAAAAGTTAGTAAGTATAAAAATCAAATTTTTAATAAAAAAGATTTATCAGTTGAAGTAACAGGAAAAACAAATACAGGTCCTGCAAGACTTGAATTTAAACAAGATACAACTTTGAAAGGCAGTGGAACATTAGAAACTGCTGGTTTTGTCGTGCATAAAGGTGCAACTTTAAAGTATGAATTAAAAATTGATAAAGGAAATACAGTTAGAAAAATAGGTGAGGGGAAATTAGTTATTAAAAGTACCAGTAATAATGAGGGAGATTTAAATTTAGGTGGTGGAGAAACAGTACTTGAAAATACTAATGGTTATGCTGCTGCAAATATTAGATTGGCACAAGGTGCAAAACTTACAATAACTGGAGAAAATCAAATAAAAGATAATAATGTTATATTTGGTCATAGAGGTGGTACCTTAAATTTAAATGGAAATAATTTAGAATTTAAAGATATTTATCATATGGATAAAGATGCTAAAATAGTAAATGAAAATGGAAATAAAAATGGAAGTAAAGACGGTAAAAAATCAACATTTACATTTAAACCTGGTAATGGTAAAAGAGTATTTTTAGGAAGTTTTAGAGGTAATTTAGATTTGAATTACAAGCCTACTAATGAAGAGTCTGAATGGTCTTTAAGAGGGGAATACACAGATATTACTGGTAAATTTGATATTGATAAAGGTATTGTAAAGATTGAGGGAGATAATGTTGTACATGGGTATAAGAATGTTATATACAAAGATGAGTATAAAGAGGCTAAATTTAAATCTGAAAGTATTAATATTAAAAATTCTTCAATATTATCAATTAATAGAGCAGTAAAAATGGAATCTAATATTAATGTTAAGGATAATTCAATTTTGGAATTAAATTTATTAGGTACAGTAAGAAATATTCCTATGCCATATACTAATGCAAAAACCCAAAAAGAGATTAATCAAACCTTAATTAAGGGGAATATTAATTTTAATTCTAGTGCTACAACTAATTTTAAGGCAAATGTTGAGAATAATAATGAGGCTGTAGTAGAGGCTAAGCTTACAGGAGAAATTAAGGCAATAAAAAATGGTAAAGGTTTACTTTATTTAAAAAATGAGGATAATTCAGAATTAAAAGGTAATATTGAAGTTAATGAAGGAAGATTAAAAGTTGTTAAAGAAAAAACTTTAGGAAATAGTAAAACATTACTTAAAGATAGTTCTGTACTTGAGGTAGAAAATAATAATTCTGACATAAGTGATTTACTTGATAAAATAGATAAAGGCTCAAAAGGTGTTTTAAGTTTAGGAAAAAGTATTTCAAGTATTGATAAGAAATATAGTGATTATTCCAATTTGTATTTAGGTAGTAGTAAGGATATTACTATAGGAGATAAAAATACTGTTATAGATTCTAGTATTAAAACTTTAAATTTAGGTGGAGATAGTGGAACTATAACTTTAAAAGGACTTGATAATTCAAACTCATTATCTAAGGTAAATATAGGGAATGGGATAAGTAAATCAAATGTAATAATAGATAGTAGTAATAGTAAGAAAATAGAATCAAATATTAATATTTCAAAAAATTCAACTGTAGATTTTTCAGATGGTACTGATTTAAAATCTGTTGAAAATTCAGGAACTATTAATCTTTTTGATAAAAATTTAAAAATAAATAAGTATACTTCAAATAAGGGTAAGTTTGATATTCAATTAAATGAAATGAATAAGAAATTACTTGAAATTGAAGATACAGATAAAAATGTAGATGTTTCAGTTAAGGTTAAAAAAGATTTAATTGATAGATTAATCTATAAAAATGAAAAATTGAATATTGCAAAAGTTAAAAAACATGATGTTAATATTTTAAATATTAGACAGTATGATGGTGTTTATGAATTTAACACAGAAAAAGATGAAAATAATATTGTAAAATTATATGCCACAGTTAAAAGTGAGATATTAAATAAATTGTATGTATTTAATGAAATAGATTTGATTAACAATATTGGAAGTGAATTAAAATATAGAAATGTTATTGAAGCTAATTATGTAAATTACAATAAAATAGATAAAAATAGTTCAAAAATGAATCATACGGAGTATAAGAATAGAACTTTTACTAATGGAGTAGAGATTAATTTTGAAAAAGCTAATAATTTAGGAGAATTTAAAATTTCAGGTGGATTTAATTTTAATGTAATGGCAAATAATTTAACAACTGAAATTAAAAATAAGGAAACAGTTAAAAGTAGTTTTGCATCAATGGCAATAATTCCTAGAGTGGGTGTAAAATATGGTCTTTTTGATATTAATTTAGGACTTGGATTAAACACTGTATTTATGAATAATGCAGAAAAAGATATTTTAGCATATATAAATAATTCATTAAGTTTAGGAATAAATCCAAAGTTTAAAGTAAGTAATGATGTTAATATAAAATATTTAAATAGAATAGGATATAGAGTAAATGCACTATTAAATGAAACTATTTCTAAAAATGCAGTAGAAAATCATACAATATTGCATAAAAAACCAATTAACGTATATTATGAAACAGGAATTAAATTGGAACATAAATATGTTGATTTCTTTACTAAGGCTAATTTTGAATATAATTGGTCAAATTATGAAATTTATAACAAAGGTCAAAAAATAAACAATAGTTTTAAAGATGATTGGAGAATTAATATAAAGACTGGGTTTGAATTTAAACCAATTGAACAAATGTTTATAAATCTAAATTTTAATGCAAATGTTTATCAAAAATCATATGGTCAATATATATTTAAATTAGGTACAGGGTATAGTTGGGGATAAAGGTAAATAAGATAAGATATTGCTTTTTAAAGAATCTAGTGTTACAATTATTTTAAAAGGTGTTAAATAATATATAATTAATAAATATTTTTTGGTAAGTATTGAAATATCTGAAAGGATAATTATGAATTATAAGCATAAATTATTGATAATACTTATACTAGCAAGTGAAATTGGAATTTCAAATTTAGGTAGACATGATATAGACTGGGTTACTAACTATGAAGATTTTGCAATGAATAATGGTAAGTATTCTATAGGAAGAAAAAATATAATAGTATATAAAAAAGATGGAACAATATCTGGAAAAATAGAACAACCAATGCCTAATTTCGATGGTGTAATCGATAAAGGTAATTTTGCATTATGGGGAGATTCTCAGTTATTAAGTGGTGTTAAGCATGTTGATCATCCAGAAAATTTTACATTTTCAAAAAGACATTTAAGAGATGATGTAGAACTTTATGATGGATATATGGGTTCAAGTAAAGAAACTAAGTATAATAAATTTTCTGAAAGTATAGAGGGACGTTATAGGTTAAATGTTGGAGAGGATTATTCACTAATTAGAACTAATAAAATAGCTTTTGATGCCTATGTTCCAGATGGAATAACAGAAGATGATTGGGATAGAATTCAAAATGGAGATTTACTTGCAAGAGTTGGTGCTGGAGAAAATGATGTGGCTATTGATGTTGGAAAAGAAAAAGGAATAGGTAATTCTAATTTTGCTGGTGGATTAAATAGGGTTGAAAATAAATGGGAATCTGGTAAAGATGGAATAGATAAAAAGATAGGATTAGATATACAAGAAGAGGCTAAAACACCTCTTGATTCAGGAACTAAACCGGGAGATAGTGGTTCTCCCTTGTTTTGGTGGGATAATAGAAGGAAAAAATGGTTGATTGCTTCAAATAATAAAGGTGGGAATTCATTGGGATATGGTAAAAGTTCTCAACTTTTCAGTAGTCCAAAAGCATACCAAAAATGGAAAGATAGTTTAACAGATAAAGAAATTACAGAAAATAATGTAAAGTTTGAAAATGGAACTTTGAAAGTTGGAAGAGAAGAAAGAAAATTTGAAGATGAAACAGGACATGATAAAATTACAGATCATCTAATGGATATTAATCATAAAATAGATGAAAAAATGACTAAGGTTAAAAATCAAATATTTAATAAATATAATTTAGAAGTTGATGTAACAGGAAATAATAATACAGGTTATGCAAGACTTGAATTTAAAAAAAATACTACTTTAAAAGGTAATGGAACATTACAAACTGCTGGTTTTGTCGTACATAAAGGTGCGACTTTAAATTATGAATTAAATTTTAAGAAAGGCAATACTGTAAGAAAAATAGGTGAGGGTAAATTAATTATTAAAAGTAAAGGAAATAATGATGGAGATTTAAATTTAGGTGGTGGAGAAACAGAACTTCAGAACACTGATGGTTATGCTGCTAAAAACATTAGATTAGCACAAGGAGCAAAATTAAAAATAAATAGTTCAAATCAGATTAAATCTAATAATGTAATTTTTGGTCATAGGGGTGGGACTTTAAATTTAAATGGAAATGATTTAAAATTCAAAGATATTTATCATATGGACAAAGATGCTAATATAGTAAATGAAAATATGGATAAAAAATCAACATTTACTTTTACTCCAAAGGGAGGACTTTCATTTCTATCTTGGAAATTAAGTACTGGGAGAAGAGTATTTTTATGAAGTTTTAAAGGGAATTTAGATTTGGTGTATGATCCTACTAATAAATATTCTAGTTGGTCAATAAGAAGTGAGAATACAGATATTAAGGGTAAGCTTGATATTGAAAAGGGTAATTTAAAAATTGAGAGAGATGCTATTCTTCATGGATATAATAATGAGGTGCATCAAGATGAATTTAGAGAAGTTAGATTTAAATCTAATGATATTAATGTTAAAAACTCTTCAAAATTATCAATAAATAGGGGTGCAAAAGTTGAATCAAATATTAATATTGATAAAGATGCAAGTTTAGAAATGCTACTTTTAGGTACTGTGAAAGACATACCTAAGCCTTATGAGGGAGCTAAAACAGAGAAGGAAATTAATGAAACCATAATTAAAGGTACTATTAATTTTAAAGATGATGCGAATATTAATAATTTTAATGCAGAGATTCAAAATAATAATATTGCTACCATAGAATCTAAAATTAAAGGAAAGATTAGTGCTATAAAAAAAGGAGAGGGGTTACTTCATTTAAAGCATGAAAATAATTCAGAATTAAAAGGTAATATTGATGTTGAGGGTGGAAAGTTAAAGGTTAATAAAAGAGAAACGTTAGGGGATACTAAAACAATGCTAAAAAATAATTCTATACTTGAAGTAGAGAATAATAATTCTGATATAGTTGATTTGCTTGATAAGATAGATAAAAATTCAAAAGGAGTTTTAAGTTTAGGAAAAAGCATTTCAAGTATTGATGCTAAGTATAAGGACTATAATAATTTGTATTTAGGTAGCAGTAAAAATATTACTATAGGTAGTTATGATAAAGCTATAGATTCAAATATTAAAACTTTAAATTTAGGTGGAGATAATGGTACTATAACTTTAAGAGGTCTTGATAAATCAAATACTGTAACTAAAGTGAATATAGGAAATGGAGTAAGTAAAGGAACTGTAATAATAGATAATAAAAATGGTAAGGATATAAATTCAGAAATAAACGTTTCAAAAAATTCAACTGTTAAATTTTTAAATGATACTCATTTAAAGTCTGTTGAAAATTCTGGTGAAATATCAATTAAAGATAAGAACATGAAAATAGATAAATATGTTTCAAAAGGTGGAAAATTTAATATTGAATTAAGTAAAATGAATAAAACTTTACTTGAAATTGATAATGCAGATAAAGATGTAGATGCTTCAGTTAATCTTAAAGAAGAATTATTAAGTAAATTGATATATAATAATAAGAAATTGAATGTTGCAAAAGTTAAAAATAATAAGTTGAAAATTTCAAATCTTAAAGAGTATGATAGTGTTTATGAACTTAATGAGGAAAAAGGTAGTGATGATATAGTTAAACTATATTCAACTATTAAAGCTGATGCTTTAAATAAAATACATATGCTTAATGAATTAGATTTAATTAATTATATGAGCAATGAATTAAAATATAGAAATATTATTGAGGCTAATTATGTAAATTATACTAAAATAGATAAAGAACATTCAAAACTAAATAGTACAGAATATAAGAATAAAATTAATTTTAATGGTATAGAAATTAATTTTGAAAAATCTAATGATGTAGATGCAACTAAAATTTCAGGTGGATTTGATTTTAAAGTATTAGGTAGTAGCTTAACTACAGATTTTAAAAATAATGGTAAAGAACCACTTACTAAAATTTTTGTTTCTGTTGGAGCAATTCCTAAGTTAGGGTTAAAGTATAAGTTTTTTGATATTAATTTAGGATTAGGATTAAATACTATATTAGTAAATAATATGTCAGATAAGGATATTTTAGTATATTTAAATAATTCATTAAATATAGGGTTAAGTCCTAAGTTTAAAGTAAGTAATAATGTTGGTATAAGGTATTTAAATAGATTTGGATATAAGATAAATTATTTATTAAGTGAAAAAATTAAAAATTCAGTAGACAATTACCCTATATCACATAAAAAGCCTATTAGTATATATTATGAAACAGGATTTAAATTAGAAAATAAATATGTAGACTTCTTTAGTAAGGCTAATTTGGAATATAATTGGTCAAGATATGAAATTTCTAATAAAGGACAAAGCATAGATAATAGTTTTAAAGATGATTGGAGAATTAATATAAAGACAGGGTTTGAGTTTAAACCAACTGATAGAATATATATGAATTTAGATTTTGATGCAAATTTATATCAAAAATCATATGGTAAATATATATTTAGATTAGGGACAGGGTATAATTGGTAATAGAAGAGATGTTTTTTCTTTTAATATATTGATTTTTTTCAATATAGAGCTATAATATTATTATAAAAAAATAAGAGATAAAAAAGTAGGAGCTGAAAGTGTATGAATTACTGTTTAGGATTAGATTTAGGTGTTGCATCAATTGGTTGGGCAGTTACTGAAATTAATGAAAAAAATGAACCAATAAGGCTTGTTGATGCAAATTCGGTAATATTTAAACCTTTAGATAATGATAAAGGTAAACTGTATAATGAAGAAAGAAGAGATAAAAGAGGTAGTAGAAGAATTCTAAGAAGAAAAAAATATAGGGTAGAGAGAACTAAAATGCTACTATTAAATTCTTCATTTTTAACTAAAGATGAAATTGATAATCTTTATATTGGACAATTAGATGATATTTATAATATAAGATTAAGAGGTCTAAAAGAACAATTAAATAAAAATGAAATAGCTAGACTTATGATATTTTATTGTAAAAATAGGGGATTTAAATCTAATAGAAAGATAGAAGAAATAGAACTTTTAGAAAGTTTACATAAAAAAGTGAGTGAAAAAATTTCTGATGAAAAGAAATTAAAACCTATAATAGCTAAAAATACAGAATTGATTGAAAGTAAAGGATTAACTCCAATAGAAGTAATATATATGACTAAAGAAAATGACAGTAGTATTTTAGGTTTTAAAAACAAAGCAGGTAATTATAAATTTGGGTTTAAAAGAAATCAAGTGATTGATGAAGCAAGAAAAATTTTAGAAATGCAACAAATTATTTCTAAAGAAGTTGTAGAGGAGTATATAAATATATTATCATCACAAAGAGATTTTTCAGATGGACCTGGTGGAAGGAGTAAGTATAAAATTGATTATAAAAAACTTGCGGGTACATGTAAATATACAGGAGAAGTAAGATCTGTAAAATCAGCTCCTTCATATGAAATATTTACGATGTTACAAAAATTAAATGATATTAGATATTTAAAACTTGATTCTGATAATAGAAAAGTAGAAAGATTAGATAAAGAAGTTATAAAGAAAATATATGATTTAGTTGTCAATAAAAATAAGACTTTAACATATGATTTGATAGAAAAAGCTATAAATGAAGATAATATTAGATTATTAAATATTCCAAAAATTTCAAAATCTGAATATATAAATGTTAAAAAATCATATTTTGGTGAAAGAAAAGATTATGAAAATTTAACAGAAGAAGAAATAAATGGATTTAATAAAAAATTGAATAATGCAAGAATGAAACAAAAGTTAATAAAAGATAATTTGAAGGTATATAAAGAATTAAAATCTAAATTTAAAGAAAAGAATATAAGTGAAGAGAGAATAAAAGAATTAGGTGGAATATATTTTCTTGATTTAGTAGCTGAAATATTAACCTATGCTAAAACAGATTCAAAAGTAGAATTCTTTATAGAAAATGATGAAAAATATAGTTTATTTAAAGAACAAAGAGATATAGTAGAAATTATTAAAACCTTTCCTAATTATACTAAAAACGGTAACTTGTCTTTAAGTTTAGTTAGAGATTTAAATAAAATGTTAATAGAGGGGTTAGATTATGAAACATGTCTTTCAAATTTAAATTACTATATTAAAACTGATAATGATTGGAAAAAATTTCCAACTATTTCTCAAATAGAAGATGGCTTATCTACTAAGATTCCTAACCCTAATGTAAAGCATATTCTTGTAATTTTAAGAAAATTATACAATACGTTATTATTTAAATATGGGAGACCTAAAAAAGTTCATTTAGAATTAACAAGAGATATTGCTAATAATTTTAAGGCTAGAAATGATATTCAAAGTGAGCAACTAGAAAATAGAGTTAAAAGAGAAATAGCAACATTTGAAATGTATGGAAAAAATAAAGATATAGTCGCTGGTAAAGATAGATTATCTAATGATGATTTTGTTAAAATAAAATTATGGGAAGAACAAAATAAAGTTTGTATGTATTCAGGTAGACCTATTGAAAAATATCAATTAACTACTTCTGAAGTACAAGTTGACCATATACTTCCGTATTCAAAATCGTTTGATAATTCATATGCTAATAAGGTTTTAGTCTTTAGTAATGAAAATCAAAATAAAAAAGAAAGAACACCTTATCAGTGGTTAAAAGGAACTGAAAAATGGTCTGAATTTAAACAAAGAGTTAGATTAAATTTAAAAATAAGCGACAAGAAAAAATCAAATTTATTATTTGAAGAAGATGTTGTTAATGATGAATTTTTAGAAAGAGAACTACATGCTACAAGCTATTCTTCAAGATTAGCTTTAAATATTTTTCAAAGATTAATACCAGCAAGTGATGAAGATAAATATGATGAAAATGGAAATGAAAAAGTTAAATATATTTATAACCGTAATGTGATAGCATTTCAAGGTAAAATGACTTCCATGTTAAGAAATCTATATAACTTAAATAGATATACACATAATTTTGAGTCTGGTACACTTGAAGTGAATAATAAGAATTTTTATTTAAAAGAATTTCAAATGGATAAAGAAAGTTTAAAAGTTAGTGTATATAACTTAAATACTGGTGTAGAGATTACCACGGAAACTAAAGTTGAAAAAAATAAAGCTGGAGAATTTAAAACAGTTAAAGATGAAATTTTACAGAAAGAACTGAATAAAAAAGAAAATTTACTTGAAATTTCAGATTATTTTAAAGATAAGGTATTATTTGATTTAAAAACAGTTGATTTTGAAAATATAGATAATGTTGAACCTGAAATTACTTCAATATTATATAAAATGATAACTATTTTAAAAGAAAAAGTATACAGTAAGAATAGAGAAAACCATTTACATCATGCTTTAGATGCTTTCTTATTAACTACTATGAATAAATCTATGCAAATTAAACTTACAAAGTATAATCAATTAATCTCGATGTTAAAAAACAAAGAAACAGAAATACTTGATGAGGATAGAGGAGAATATATAAATTCAAGAGAATTTGCTGAAGAATTAAGTAGAGAGAAAATAATAGACATTGATGGTAATGAAAGAGGAATAAAATTTAATATAAATGGTAAAACACATAGACTTAATTTAACTAAACCTTATGAAAATTTTATTGATGATATTAAATTTAAAATTTTTGATAAGAGAGAAAATAATAAATATCCGTATCATGTTGTTAAATCAAAAGTAAATGGGAAATTACATGCTGAAACTATACTTGGTGAAAGTAAGGGAGAAATAACTAAGAGAATATCAGTGTTTGATTTAAGTAACGAAGAACTTAAAAAAATATTTGATAAAGATGGAAGTCAAAAGGAAATATATGAAACTTTAATTAAATGGTTTGAAACTAAGAGTAAAGATTATCCTAAACTTAAAAATGGGAATATTATTAAAAAAGTTAAAATTGTTGATGAAAATAAGGATAAATTTATTAAATTAGGTGATAAAAGATATGTAGAAATGGGTAAAACGATTGTTAAAATATTGGTATTTAAAAAAGAAGGAGAAGAAGGTCTTAAATTTGCATCACTAGGTAGATATAATTATAATTTACTAAAAAGAGGGAAAGAATTTGAAATATCTGTTTGGAAAAATAGAACTAATTATTATAAATTTAGCTATAATAAATTAAAAGAGAATGGATATACATTAATACATGAATTAGTTCCTGGAGAACTTATAGAACTTGAATTGGATGATGGAAATATTTCTGAATGTTTAGTTAGGGGGTTTACTTCAGGGAGATTTGAAATAAAAAGTTTATTAGGTGATGATTTTGATTTAATAGATAACGGTATTATAAAGAAAATAACAAATCAGTATCAAATAGCTATATCAACCATAAAATCAATTAAGAAAATAAATAAAAATATTTTAGGAGATTAATATGTCATTTAGGCAAGTATTGATAACTCAGAAATCATATATTCACTTTGAAAATGATAATTTGATAATAGAAAAAGATGATAAAAAATTATCTGTACCTGTAAATGATATTGCAATAATAATATTTGAATCTTTAGAAAGTACTATAAGTTTAAGATTGATATCGGAATTATCATTAAAAAATATTACTATGTTATTTTGTGATTATAGACATATGCCAGTAGCGTATAGTCTTCCTATAAATCAGCATTATAGAATTCCATATATTCACAGTTTGCAAGAACAACAAACAACTAAATCAAAAGAGTATATTTGGGAACAATTGTTAAAAACTAAAATTAGAAATTCTATAAAAGTATTAGAAATTGAAAATGCCTCAAGTGATTTGATAGGATTAATGCAAAAATATGAGAATGAAATCGTAGGAAATGATGTTCAGAATAGAGAGGGAACAGCTGCTAAAGTATTTTTTAATTATCTATATGGTACAAATTTTTGTAGGCAAAATGAAAGAGATTCAATAAATATGGCGTTAGATTATGGGTATGGAGTATTTAGAAGTGCAATTACAAGATTATTATGTACTTATGGATTTACAACACATATTGGTGTTCATCATAATTTTATGATGAATGCCTTTAATCTAACTTATGATTTAATAGAACCCTATAGACCAATAATTGATTATTATGTATTTAATTATCTTTATAGGTTTGAAAAAGATGATGAATTAAGAACAGAAACTAGAAGAGAATTGATCTCTCTTTTAAATGCAAATATTAAAGTTAATGAAAAAGAATATACTGTATTATATTCTATGGAGTTATTAATAAAAAGCTATTTGAAATTTTTAGAAGAAGGTGATAGAGTACTGGCTATACCTGAAATAATAAAAATAGATTTTTATGATCTTTTTAAAGAGTTATAGAGAAATGAGATTACTTGTTTATTTTGATTTACCAGTATTAACTAAATTAGAAAGAAAACAAGCTCAAGATTTTAGAAAAAATTTATTAAATGAAGGTTTCATTATGATGCAATTTTCTTGTTATTCAAGATTTTGCAGAAATGATGCTGAATGTTCAAAATATTTTAGTAGAATAAAGAAATTAAGTAATAAATTGAGTGGTGGAGAAATAAGGATTTTAAAAATTACTAATAAACAATATGAAAATATGTTAGTATTAGTAAAAGAACCTAAATTATCTGAAATAAAGATTTCAAAAAATCCGTTAGTTATTTTTTAATGTGAATTTTGTACTAATGGATTGATTATTTAAATTGTCAACTGTATCTTCTATTAATGGAAATGTATTAATTTCATTAATAGAGGATATAGATTCTTGATAAATTTGAATAATGTGAATGATGGAATGTATGCCGTAGATGAATTGTTAGGATATAGATTCTTGATAAATTTGAATAATGTGAATGTTAAATTAAATAATATAAATCGTGAAATTAGATATAGATTCTTGATAAATTTGAATAATGTGAATGCTTAATTTACTTTAAATTAATGAATAGCCTGATATAGATTCTTGATAAATTTGAATAATGTGAATGTCTTGATTGTATCGCCTTATCTTCTCTTAGATATAGATTCTTGATAAATTTGAATAATGTGAATGTTCTGTATTTTTATAATAATATATTAAATTGATATAGATTCTTGATAAATTTGAATAATGTGAATGCTAAAGTAAATAATAATATTGAGATTGATTGATATAGATTCTTGATAAATTTGAATAATGTGAATGAAAGTAAAAAGACAAGTTCAAGTAGTATCAGATATAGATTCTTGATAAATTTGAATAATGTGAATGATGATAATGATATTGAAGTTGAATATGTAGGATATAGATTCTTGATAAATTTGAATAATGTGAATGACATTAAAAGAAAGAACGATAAATATACCTGATATAGATTCTTGATAAATTTGAATAATGTGAATGAAACAAATGTGAACTACAAGCAAATTTATTGATATAGATTCTTGATAAATTTGAATAATGTGAATGATTTTCTTCTGTTTTTTCTAAATTCCATTTTATATAGATTCTTGATAAATTTGAATAATGTGAATGTTCTGCATTTTTATAATAGTATATTAAATTGATATAGATTCTTGATAAATTTGAATAATGTGAATGTATTCTTATGGGACAAAACGGAGATAATGCGATATAGATTCTTAATAAATTTGAATAATGTGAATGAAGTGAAGAACTTAACTATCTAGCTAGTTTGATATATATTCTTGATAAATTTGAATAATGTGANNAAATTTGAATAATGTGAATAAAGATGGTTTCACTCTATGTTGAATATAGAGATAAATCCTTTTGTGTAAATTTAAATAAGATATTACTAATATAGGAGATATTTATGAATGTTTTGATGTATTTTAGAGATGAATACTCTAATTTTTCTTTTGATAATCATATATTTATTGCTGGTGGTAATGGTACTGGTAAGACTTCTATGTATAATTACATATTATCTGGTTTTGACGGTAAAGAAAAAGATATGTTTTTAGTTGACGGTTTAAAAATTAAAAAAAATCAGTTTGTTGCATTGGGAATATCGAGAGATAATACATTAGATGAAGAAATAAAATTAAGCTCTAAAACATATATTATTTCAAGACTTGAAACCTTTAGAGAATATGTTAATGAAGAAAATGTTAGAAGTTCAATGATTGAATATTTTAATTCAATTAAAAAACTAATTGAAAAAGAAATTTTTTCTATACCTAATTTTAATCTTGAATTTGATTTTGATAAAATTAATTCAAGTATTTTTAAATCTATTGAGTATAAGATTGATAATATTAATTTTTCTGAATTATCTACTAGTGAAAAAGTAGATATACAACTTGAAATGTACTTAAATAGATTAATTAGTGTAAATGATAATACAATTTTATTAATAGATGATTTTGATAGTATTTATACTAAGAGTAAATTTTTTGAAAAAGTATCATATATATCATCTAAGATAAATGATTTTAATACAAAATGTATATTTTTTGTAAAAAATGAAGATATAGTATATAAGTTAGTTAGAGATGGACATAAAGTATTGTTTATTGACAATAATAAATTGGTAGAATTACCAAGATACATTAATTTTATTGATGGAGTTGACCTTTATTCAGAAAAAGAAATAAAAAGAAAAATCGAAGAAATAAGAGAAGAAAAGGAATTCGATATAATTAAAAATTATTTGAAATGAAAAAAGCTGCTTAAGGCAGCCAATCTTACGATTCTAAATCTTAATATAGAATCTTGCGTAAACTTGAATAATGTGAATTTTGTCCTTGTCTACAGAATTATTATACCACGATATTTTAAAAAGTCAATATATAAATATTAAATATAGCTAAATTGTAGTAATACTATAATAAATTAATCTCAAAATTAAAAGGATTAACTTTCATAAAACTTAAAGTTAATCCTTATTTATTTAATATTCTTTTATAATCAATACATATACTAGAATAATTCAGGTGCTGAAACTATTTCTAAGTTTTCATTTATTTCAAATACTAATGGTTTTCCAGTAGGTAAGTTTAAATCAAGTATTTTAACATCATCAATGTTTAATAAATATTTAATTAATGATCTTAAGCTATTTCCGTGTGCAACAACTATTACATCTTTACCTGCTTTAAGTTCTTTTGATATATTTGAATCCCAGTAAGGTAAAACTCTTGCTATAGTATCTTTTAAACTTTCTCCTCTTGGACATTCAGATTCTGGTATATCCTTATATCTAGCTTGGAATCTTGGATAATTTACTTCATCTGTTAATTCAACATGAGGAGGTGCTACATCAAAACTTCTTCTCCAAATATGTACTTGTTCTTCACCATATTGTTTAGCAGTTTCTGCTTTATTTAAACCTTGTAAAGCTCCATAGTGTCTTTCGTTTAATCTCCAAGATTTATATACTGGTAAATATAATTGGTCGATTTCTTCTAAAATATAGTTAAGAGTTTTATTAGCTCTTTTTTGAAAAGAAGTGAAAGCAACATCAAAAGTATAACCTAATTCTTTTAAAGCTTGTCCTCCATTTTTAGCTTCTTGAACCCCTTTTTCAGTTAAATCTACATCTATCCAACCTGTAAATCTGTTTTGTAAATTCCATTCACTTTCTCCATGACGTACTAATACTAATTTCATCAAATTTCCTCCTAAATTTCTAAATATAAGCTAATTATACAATATTGTTAAAAAAAAATCAATTTTTATTGTTTTCATTTTGTATTACCTAAATTTTAAAAGTAAATGTCCAAAAACAACTTAAACAAGATTTAAAAGACATTCATAAACTTACATAATAATACAATGAAATGAAAAAACATTAGAAAAGTATAAAAAATAAATGTATTACATCTAAAGATATTATGAATATGATTTTATTTTTAAAAAATAAGTTATTTTTTTTACTAATCTTTTTAAATCTATATCTTTTTCTTAGAATATTCATAACTATATTGTAATATCCTTTTATATTTAGTATAATTGTGTCATATATATAAGGTATGGAAAGGAATTATTATGAAAAAGATTATTTTAACAATATTATCAGCAATAACATTATTTGCTTGTACTAGTATTAAACCATTGGATGTTGAAAATAAGGAATTTGTCCTTGAAACTATAGAATATACAGAAAATAACATTTTAGATACTATAGGTAAAGGAATGACTCTGGAATTTAGAGCTAAAAAATTATCAGGTAAAAGTTCAGTAAATAATTTTTTTACTGGATATAAAATAGAAAATAATAAATTAATATTAGATGATATAAATCTAACTAGAATGGCTGGAAGTCAAGAGGATATGGATTTAGAAAGTGAATATTTAAATGCTTTATCAACTAATAAACATATTAGTAAAAAAGGAGAAAAATTAGTACTTGAATCTAAAAATGGAATTAAACTTGTATATATACAAGAATTAAATAATGAAAGTTTAGAAAATAAGAATTTTAAATTAATTAATGATGAATTTAAAGACAATGAATTTACTATAGGATTCAAAGAAAATAATATTTTTGGTAAAAGTGGAATAAATAGATACTTTAGTAGTTATGAAATTAAAGGTAATGTATTATTCTTACAAAATATAGGTACTACTTTAATGGCTGGAGAATCTAATCTTATGGCACTTGAATCTAAATATTTAGGAATGTTAAGTAATGTAAGTGGTATAAAATATGAAAATAAAATGTTGATACTTTATACTAAAGATAATCAAAAATTAATATTTGAAGAAATAAAATAATAAATGGTATCTTAAAAAAGTTAGATATATTTAATTTAACCTAAACAATATAAAGATTAATTTCTGTGAAAAACAGGGTTAATCTTTTTTATTTACCAATAAAGACTCATCATTGACAAATAATTGTAGTTAATTGTATAATATTTACATATTTACTATTAAGAGAGGATTTTATGAGTATTAAAATATTTCAGTTTTATTTTGTATTTTTATTTCTACTAACAAGTTGTTCATCATATGATTTTGATGAATATATAGTTAAAAATTTAAAAAACAAGCCAGTGGAATATGTTTCAACAAGTTATGCTTCAAAAAAGAATTTAGGTGAAAATGAAGATTTAGAAGAAGTAAAAAAAGCAGAAAAAGTATTAAAAGAAAATGAAAATCCAGTCATAATATATGAACTATTGTTAAGTAGGGAAACAGATGAAAAAACAAAAAATAAATATAATTTTTTAAGTAAAAATTTATATGATATAAATTATAATTCTCAAAGAGAAGCTGGTTTTTTTGATAACCATGCTTTTGATGTAACTGAGGCATTTATGGATACAGATGCTGACGGTGTTGTAAGTGATGCTGAAAAAATGTATTTCAAAGATAAGAATGTAAATATAAGATTAGCTAAACGTGATGAAGATGTTTTAAATGCTGTAGGAATAATAAATATGTCTTATGCCATAGTTAATCATAATAAAAATTTTTCATATTTACAAAGTAATAGTAGGTATTTAGATAAAATATTTCCAAGAGATATAAATCGTTTAGAAGATTTTTTAACTACAAAGTTGATAGATAGAAATTATGTGTATAATCAAAGATTACTAATAAGTGCTATAGGAAATGGAAACTTTAATACTATGGAAATAGAAAACTTTTCTAATGATATATTAAATATATATCAAGTTATGTCTCTAGAGATGCAATCACTTTCTAGAAGTGAAAGTATTTTTGTTAAAAATTCTTTCAAAAGAAATAATGATTTGATAAAAAATAATAGTGATTTTCCAACATCATATACAGATATAAATAATACTCAATATATAGATAGATTAACAAAAGATGATCCTCAAGTTCAAGCCTTATTATTAAGAGCAGCTACTGTTGGAGAAAATGGTCTTTTAAAAGAAGACCAAGAGGGTGATGCCCCTAAATTTGGTTCATCTTTTTCATCACCTAGGATTGCAAGACTTGCATATGATATTAAGGAAAAATATCCGTTTTTAACATATCAACAAGTAAAGCAAGTAATATTAGGTACTGCAAATCATGCAAAAGACGGATATTTAAATGATAATGTAGGTTGGGGAAATGCAAATAGAGAAAAGGCATTAAAAGGACCATCAGACTTTAATGCTGGATTAATAGATGAAATGAAATATTTTAAGGGTAACTACGATAAAATATTTGATGAAAATGGTAATAGATATTTTTATGTAGATATAGAGAAAGGTAAAACATACACTTTTGAAAATGATATAGTAAGTGGATTGAATGGTGATGGAAAGAATACAACTCATAGTATAATACAAATAAATGGTGTAAAATATTGGTATGATGATTATCAAGCTAAGAAACATTCTTATCAAATACCAAAAGTATTAGAAAGTGAAAGGCTATTTTATTCTAATGTAGCACAAGCAGGACTAAGAAAAGATGGTGAGGGAGAATTAGTACTTACTGGTAAACAAGAATACACAGCACCCTCACAAGTATTAAAAGGTACATTAACATTAAAAAATGATAGTAAATCTGATTATTCAGTACATAGAGATGCTACTTTAAATGTTGAAAGTAAAAATAATAAAGATGAAGAGATTAAATTAACTAACATATATTCAGAGGGTAAAGTAAAGATAAATAGTAAAGCTCATATAGAAAAACTATATGGTAGTAATAAATCTAATATAGAGTTTGGTGGAAAAGAAATAAACATTGATGAACTTAAGGTAGGGGAATACACATTAATAGTTAAAAATAGTGAAAAACTTGAAATACCTGAATTAAAGATTAAAAATTTTAAAAATAATGAGGATTTAGAAAAAAATATATCAAATGTATATTTAAAGCCAGTTATAATAAACGAAGACAAAATAGTAAGTGTAAAGTTTGTAAGTACACTAGAAAATGAATTTAAAACACTTGGCGAAATAGAAGAAAATAAGTTAAAAGATTTACCAAGTTATGATAGAAATAGGAAAAACTTTTTTAATGAATATGGAAAAATTGAAGCTATGCCTAGTTCTGTAAAAGCTGTATTGTTAAGTTCAAGTGCAAGTGAAGTTAAAAATTTATTTACAGATAATTATTCAAGTATAATCGGTAATGTAATTAAAAATGAAATAGATAATAAGTATAATAGAACTAATATCATACTTAATAATTTAGAAAAAGAAAATAGAATATATTTTGATACTTATGCAAGAACTAATTTATTAAATGATAAGAAATTTAGTCCATTTGTTGATAGGCATGTAGGAGGAATACTAGGTTATTCAAGAAAATTAAAAAATGGAAATAGAGTAGATTTATATGGAATATATCAATATGGAGATGTTGTATTTAATAATACTGGAAGTAATAAAGCTAGAAGTACAAATAATCTATATAATATTGGTTGGAATTTAAGTCATAAATTTTTTGATGTATTTAGATTTAATGTAGATAATAACATAGGATATAGTAGAAGTGATGTGTATAATAGTAATGTAAGTAAAAGTTTAAATGTTAAAACAGATATATTACATAGTTTAAGTTTTAATCATGGATTAAGACTAGGTGTAGTAATAAATATTAATAAAATAAATACAATATTCAAACCATATGCAGGATATACTTTTAATTTTGTTTTGGCTTGGGGAAAGAAAGATAAGGAAAATAGTAAAACGGATATAATAAACAAATTAAGAAATATAGCATTAACTAAATTAATGAACCATAATGTGGAATTTGGAATAGAAACAGATAGTAAGATAAATAAAAATATAAGTATACAAAATAGATTAGTTTTTGATTATAATAGTCTTGATAAGATAGAGTTAAATCAAATGATAGCTGAAAAGTTACATAAAACAATAGGTAAGGGTTTAGATAAAATAAGTGTAAACTATAATTTAGGAGTGAAATTAAGAGTTTTAGAGGGGTTTAATATAATAGGTAAAGCTAATTTAAGTTCTAAATTAAATATAGGATTAAATTTAGGGTTAGATTATAATTTTTAAAGAATAGCGATTTTTGACTCTTTTTAAATATATAATTGACAATTTTTTACATTGAATATATAATATTTATAGATAAATTATAAAGTGAGGATTTTATGAAATTTAAAAAATTTCAACTTTTTTTGATGTCCATTTTTATTGTTAGTTGTACTCTAGTTGACATCAGTGAAAAAGATATAAGTAATCCGCAGAGTAGTGGATATAATGGTAGTGGACATACTAGTAGTTTAAACAACAACAATAATAATAATAATAATGTACAAAATAATGTACGTGATAATGGACATAGTTCTAATGGAAAGTCATCTTCAAGTAACCTTAGTAGAGAAAATAAAAATAGTAGAGAAAATAAAAATAGTAGAGAAAATAAAAATAGTAGAGAAAATAAAAATAGTAGAGAAAATAAAAATAAATCTCATAATGATATTGCACCAAAGCCTGAAGAAAATTTTGAGTCAAATTTAGATTTAGAACCTTCTCAATCCCTAAATTTCAAAGGTAAATCTTCTGAACTTGAATGGAAAACAATTGAAGATGATACTTCAAAAAAACATGTAGGAAAAAATGAAGTATTAGAAGAAGTAAGTGGAACAGAAAGACAATTAAAAGAGGGAGACAATCCTGTAACTATACTTGAATTGTACTTCCATAAAGATGATGAAGGGGAATTTAGAAAGAAATACGATTTCTTGAAACTTAAAGATTCTAATGATAATCCTGGTTATAGAAACCATGCTAGTTTAGTAGTTGAAGCTTTTATGGATATAGATGCTGATGGTGTTGTAAGTGAAGAAGAAAAAAATGCTTTTAAAGGTAAAAATACAGATATAACATTAGCTAGAGGAAGTGATAGTACAAACCTTAAAGGTATCATAAATATGTCTTTTTCATCAGTCCAAACTAATAATAAATTTTGGTATTTATATGAAAATTCAAGATATATAGATAAAATAGATAATATTATTACTAATAATAAAAGTGTATTTTTAACTAATAGATTGTTTGATAAAGCACATGTATATAATGAAAGATTATTAATAACTGCTATAGGAAATCAAAACCATGTTGATATAAATACAAAATATTTTTCTAACAGTATATTAAATAGATATCAGATAATGTCTCCAGAGATGCAAGCACTTTCCAGAAGTGAAACTATAATGGTTAAAAATTCTTTTAAAAGAAAACATAATTTAGTGGGAGATGAATATAATCACATTAAAACATCTTACATAGATAAAGATTCAAATTACTATATAGATAGATTAGTAGGAGGAGATACTGGTTTTCAAACACAAGCCATGTTATTAAGAAGCTTTACTGTTGGAGAAAATGGTCTTTTAGAAGAAGAAAATAAAGAATATTACCCTAAGTTTGGTTCTTCATTCTCATCACCTAGGATTGCAAGACTTGCTTATGATATTAAAGAAAAGTATCCATTTTTAACATATCAACAAGTAAAACAAGTAATACTTGGTACAGCTAATCATGATATTAGTGGATATTTAGATGATAATGTAGGTTGGGGAAATGCAAATAGAGAAAAGGCATTAAAAGGACCATCAGACTTTAATGCTGGATTGATAGATGAGATGAAATATTTCAAAGGTAACTATGATAAAATATTTGATGAAAAGGGTAATAGATATTTTTATGTAGATATAAAGAAAGATAAAGAATATACTTTTGAAAATGATATAGTAAGTGGATTGAAAGGTGATGGTAATAGTAAAGATAGTAAAACTGTAAAAATAAAAGGTAAAAAAGAATATAATTCACATGAAATTAAAGACTATCAATATAGAATACCAAAAGTATTAGAAAGTGAAAGGCTATTTTATTCTAATGTAGCACAAGCAGGATTAAGAAAAGATGGTGAAGGTAAGTTAATACTAACTGGTAAACAACTATATACAGCTCCATCACAGGTATTAAATGGTACATTAGTTTTAAGAAATGAAAGTAATTCAAATTATACTGTATTTGATAAAGGAACTTTAATTGTAGAGAATAAAAAAGAAAAAGAAGAAAGTACAATAAATTTAAAAGATATATATACAGATGGTAAAGTTAGAATAAATAGTAGTGCTAGTATAGAAAAGCTATATGGAAGTAATACATCTGATATAGAATTTAGTGGAAGAGAAGTAAATGTTAAAGATTTTAAAATTTCTGGTAATGGTAAATACACTTTAAGGTTGAAAGAAGAAGATTTAGAAAAAATTAAACAAGAAGCTAAATTTATTGGACCTAAATTAGTTATGGAAAATTATACTGAAGAAACTGTAGATAAAATATCAAATCCATTTTTAAAACCAGTTGTTATAAATGAAAATAAGATAGTTAGTATACAGTTTGTAAATAATATAGAAAATGAGTTTAAAAAATTAGGTGATTTAACTGATGAAAAAATATTAAAAGATTTACCTAGTTATGATTTAAATAAGAAGAAATTTTTTGATGAATATAAAGTAAATAATGGACCATATAATTATTCTACTTCTATGAAACCAATGTCTTATGCTGTACAAAAATTGTTATTAAGTTCAAGTGCAGGTGAAGTTAAAAATATATTTGGAGATAATTATGCAAGTATAATAGGAAATATTATTAAAAATGAGATAGATAATAAGTATAATAGAACTAATATCATACTTAGTAATTTAGAAAAAGGAAATAGATTTTACTTTGACACATATGCAAGAACAAATTTATTAAATGATAAGAAATTTAGCCCGTTTGTTGATAAACATGTAGGAGCAATATTAGGATATTCAAGTAAGTTATCTGAGGATAAAAAGTTAGATTTATATGGAATATATCAATATGGAGATGTAGTATTTAATAATAAAGATAGTAATAAAGCAAGAAGTATAAATAACCTATATAATATAGGTGGTAATTTAAGTATGAAATTCCTTAATCTTATTAGACTTAATGTTGATAATAACATAGGATATAGTAAAAGTGATGTATACAATAGTACTACAGATACAAATAATAAAACAAATATATTACATAGTTTAAGTGTAAATCCTGGTGTAAGATTAGGATTAGAATTAAATATTGATAATATAAATAGTGTATTGAAACCATATGTAGGATATACATTTAACTATATCGTAGCTTGGGGTAAAAAAGATAGTACAACTGCTGTTGCTTCTTCTAATGATAGTGTAAACTCTTTAAGAGATATAGAATTAACTAAGTTAATGAATCATAATGTGGAATTAGGATTAGAGGTAGATAGTAAGTTAAATAAATATATTAGTGTACAAAACAGATTAGTTTTTGATTATAATAGTCTTGAAAATATAGAATTAAATCAAAAACTAGTTGATAAATTACATACAACTATAGGAAAAGGACTAGATAAAATAAGTGCAAATTACAATTTAGGAATAAAACTAAGTTTTATGGAAGGATTAAATGTAGTAGGAAAAGTTAATTTAAGTAGTAAACTTAATTTAGGATTAAATTTAGGATTTGACTATAATTTTTAAAATAATGAGAATTTTTAAAATTCTCATTTTTTATATATTTTTATGATATAATTTAAATAAAAGGATGTAGATATGTTAAATAAATTTGATGAATTGATTAATGAGAGAAAAGAATTTCAAAAAAAATCAGATAATGTATCTGAAGTAAAAATATTATGTGAAATAGTAAAAATGGCTAAGGATATTTATGGAGAGATATCTAATGAACATATTTATTATTTAAATGAACTTGGTGGAGCTTCTAAATATATAGGTGAATATGAATTAGGTATTAAGAATTTAGAAAAAGCTCTTTCATTAATAGAAATTAGAGAGGGTAAAAGATCTATTGCTTATGCAACATCTTTATTAAATCTTGCTGAAGTATATAGATTTAGAGGAGATTTAGATAAGATAGAAAATATATATTTGGAGACTCTATCTATTTTTGATGAAAATAATATACAAAAAGAATATATTTATGCAGGTTTATGTAATAATATTGGACTTTTTTATCAAAATTTGGGAAATATTGAAAAATCAATTCCGTATCATGAAACAAGCCTTAAAATATTATTGGATATGCCAGAACATTTAGTTGAACTTGCAACTACATATAATAATCTAGTTATGCCGTATAAGGAAATTGGAAAACTTAAACAAGCTTATTCTAATTTAGATAATGCTTTAGAGATATATGAAGCAACATTAGGTAAAGAGCATTCTATGTATGGTGCAGCACTTAATAATAAGGCTATACTTAAATTTGAAGAAAAAGATTATGTAAGTGCTTTAAATATATTTGAAATGGCATTAGATATTACTAAAAAATCTTTTGGAGAAAATAGTTTGAATTATAAAAACCTGTTATCTAATGTTGAATATATTAGAGATATAGTTAAAAAAAGTGAGGAAAAAATAGAAATAGAAGCTACAAATGATTCAAAACTTATAGATAAATCAAGAGAATACACTATAAAATATATTTTACCTAAAATTAAAGAAAAAAATGAAGAGCTATTATCTAAAATTACTATAGCTTTAATAGGTGAGGGTTCAGAAGTGATAGGATATGATGATGAATATTCAAAAGATCATGACTATACATTTATGCCAACAATTTTTTTAAATGATAAAGATTATGAAAAATATCATAAAGAGCTTGAAGACATCTTATTATCATTACCACAGGAATTTTTAGGAATAAAACATGTAAATAATGATGTGGTAAATGAAAGACGTGGAATAAAAAAAATAAGCGATTATTTATATAGATTTATAGGGAAAGAAAATACAGATTTAACAATAGAGGATTACAGAAAAATACCAGAACATTCATTATTTTCATTAACTAGTGGAGAAATATTTTTTGCAGGGAATGAAGAATTTACAGATATGTTATCTGTATTAAAATATTATCCTAATGTTATTAGAGAAAACAAGATAGCTACAGTATGTACTCGTATTGCCCAAAGTGGTCAATATAATTATTTGAGATTAATGAAAAGAGAAGATAAAATTGCCTCTAATATGTCAAAAAGTATATTTATAGAAAATGTAATACATTTAGTATATTTATTAAATTCTAAGTATATGCCTTTCTATAAATGGTCAGCAAGAGGATTAAGAGATTTACCTATTCTAGGTAAAGATATAGAAAAAAGATTGCTTGAATTAATAGATAATACTGTTCTTGATAAACATCAAATGGCTAATAGAATGGAAGAAATATGCTATTTCCTTGTAGAAGAAATTAAAAGGCAAGGATTAAGTAAAGAAAAAGGATATTTTTTAATAAATCATGCAATATCAATACAAAAAAATATAGACGATGAATTTTTAAAATTATGGACAGCATTTGAAGATTAGGAGATAATATGGAAAGAGAAAAATTAATAAATGAAATAATATCTAGAGAATGGGAAATGTTTAAGGTTCTAAAAAATACAGGTGGACCTGCTGAATGTCAGAATAATAAATCTGAATTTGAGGTTATGAGAAAAGGACAATGGGATAATTTACCTACTAATATATTGCAAAGTTATCTTATAGATTTGAGAAAAGCAAAAGATATAGGTAGAAATTTATTGGAAGAAAAATATATTAGAATGATGGAATTTTCAGCACCAGAAGAATTTGAAGAAGTTAAACATCTACTTCCAATTTTGTCTCCTGGTATAGAAGTATTGATTAATAAAATAGAAAAGATATATCTTTCTTGGGGAGATGAATTTGAAAGAAAATTTCCTAAATTTTCAAAGTTATGTAGACCTTTAAGAAATGAGGGAGATATGCTAGAAAAAGCTTCAGTTCAAACATATTTAAGAGGAGAATTATCTAGTTATTCTTTAAAAACGGTGCTATTTTATTCAGATTATATAGATGAGTGTGTAAAAAAAGAAATTAATTTAATTTATGAAACTCATAAAGAAGTTGTAAAAATGAAAGGATTTGAATCTATAGAATCGGTGGAAAATGCACTTGTAATATAGTATTAAAATGTGGTAGAATTATAAATAGAAAATAACAATTAGGAGGAAAAATGTTAAAGATTACTTTGCCAGATGGAGCACTGAGAGAAGTAGAGAGTACGAGTGTTATAGAATTTGCTAAAACTATCTCTACTAGTTTAGCTAAGAAAACTGTTGGAGCTTTCTTTAATGGAACCCAAGTAGATACCACATATAAATTAGATAAAGACGGTACTTTAGAATTAATAACAACTGATAGTAAAAAAGGATTAGAAATTTTAAGACATAGTTCTGCACATGTTATGGCTGAAGCTGTACTTAGTTTATTCCCTAATACTAAGGTAACAATAGGACCAGCTATAGAAAATGGATTTTATTATGATTTTGATACAGAAAAACCATTTACTGAAGAAGATTTAGTTAATATAGAAAAAGAAATGAAAAAAATAATTAAATTAAATGAAAAATTTTCAAAAGAAGTTTGGAGCAGAGAAAAAGCAAGAGCTTATTTTGAAAATGAGGGTCAAAGTTATAAAGTAGAAATACTTGATTCACTTGAAGGAGAAGAATTTACTATATATATTCAAGGTAAATTTGTTGATCTTTGTAGAGGAACACATCTACCTTCTACAGGTTACATTAAAGCATTTAAATTATTAAATTCTGCTGGAGCTTATTGGAGAGGTGATTCTAACAATAAGATGTTACAAAGAATTTATGGTACATCTTTTTATAGCCAAGATGAATTAGATGCGTATATAAAACAGGTTGAAGAAGCTGAAAGAAGAGATCATAGAAAATTAGGTAAACAACTTAATTTATTCTTTTTAGATGAGCATGGACCAGGATTTCCATTCTTTATGCCTAAGGGTACAAGATTATTTAATAGATTACAACAATTATGGAGATTAGAACATAATAAACAAGGATATGATGAAATTAAAACTCCTATAATGCTTGATAAAGAGTTATGGGAAATTTCAGGACATTGGTTTAATTATAGAGAGAATATGTATGTATCTGAAATAGATGAAAAAGTTTATGCAATTAAACCTATGAACTGTCCAGGTTCTATAATAGCATATAAAAATAATTTACATTCATATAAAGATTTACCTTTAAAATATGCTGAAATGGGACATGTACATAGACATGAATTTTCTGGGGCATTGCATGGATTAATGAGAGTTAGAGCATTTACTCAAGATGATGCACATGTATTCTGTACACCTGATCAAATTAAAGATAGTATTAAAGAAATTGTAAATCTATATGATAAATATTATAGATTATTTGGATTTGATTTCCATGTAGAATTATCAACTAAACCTGAAAAAGCCGTTGGAGATGCTAAAGTTTGGGAAATTTCTGAAAAAGCTTTAGAAGAAACTCTTAAAGAATTAGGTATAAATTATAGAATTAATGCAGGAGATGGAGCATTTTATGGTCCTAAAATAGATTTTAAAATGAAAGATTCTATAGGAAGAATTTGGCAAACTGGAACTATTCAATTAGATATGAATTTACCTAAGAGATTTAATATGAGCTATATAGGTAAAGATGGAGAAAAACATGAACCTGTAATGATACATAGAGCGATGTTTGGTTCACTTGAAAGATTTATGGGTATATTAATAGAACATTATGCAGGGGCATTCCCAGTTTGGCTTGCACCAACTCAAGTAAAAATAATGACTATATCTGCTGAACAAGTAGAATATGCAACTAAATTACATAAAAAATTAGTTGATTTAGGAATATATGCAGAATTAGATATTAGAGATGAGAAAATTGGATATAAGATAAGAGAAGCAAATGGAGATCAAAAAATACCGGTTCAACTTGTAATTGGTAAAAATGAAGTATTAGAAAATACTGTAAATGTTAGAAGATTTGGTTCAAATGAAAGTGTAACTAAAAATGTTGATGAATTCATATCTGAATTACTTAATGAAATTGATGTAAAATTTTAATTGATAAAGGAGAATCAAATGTATAATGAAAAAAATTTAAATGAAAAGATAGAAAGAGGCATACTGGGTTCGTATTTATGGATGGGTATAGGACTTTTAATTACTTTTGGTATTATGTATTATTCACTATATTCTAATAATCTTGTAATGTTATCATTTAGAATGCAAAGATTTTCAATATTATTAATGGTGGGTATAGCATTTTTTATTAGATATATAGTTGTAAATTTAAATTCTTTTGTTTTAAAATTAGTGTTTGTAGGTTATTCAATCTTTTTGGGGATACTACTTATTCCAATAATGTATACTTATGAAACTATATCTATAATCAATTTACTTGGAGCATCATCTGCTATGTTTATAGGTATGAGTGCTTATGGATATTTTACAGAAAATAATTTACAAGGATATGCAAAATATTTATTTGGTGCTTTATTAGGAATGATAATTATGTCTGTTTTAAATATTTATATATTTAATAGTAATGTTGGAGAAATTCTACTTTCTATAGCAGGGTTACTAATATTTATTATATATACATCAGTAGATACTCAAAGAATTAAAAATATGATATTAGATGCACATTATGAAGGAAATACAGAATTGGTAGAAAAGGTTAAAATTTTTGGAGCTTTAATGCTTTATGTTGATTTTATTAACATATTCCTTTATATGCTATCATTATTTGGTAAAAGAAGAGATTAATAAAAATAAAAAATACAATTAAATTATATTGATAAATTGTATTTGTGATTTATATTTATAACTTATAAGGGATTACTTCTATGCAGTGTAGGAGTTAACCCCTTTTTGTTTTTTAATTAAATATCTATCATGGTCAATATATTTTTTCTTTACATATACTTTACATATAATAGGGATTATGTTTAATAGAGAATATATTTAAAAAAGTTGAATATTTTATGTGGAAGTCTCTTATTTTATAAGGTATTATTGAATGTTATCAGTAAGTGTATAATATTTAACTACTAATTAATATTAAAATTTCATAATTGTTTTTAGTTAAAAAACTAGAAAAAATCAACTAAAAATAGGGGTATTTTTAAAGGGAGAACAAAAAATAAAGAAAAAAGTAAAAAAAGTAC